>DASUVL010001026.1:0-5530 GCA_036379015.1 Niastella sp. | reverse complement strand
AGGTTGATATACCCTGTGTCTTTTTCGAATCCTCTTGTTTTTTCTTTTGCGATCAGAAGATGCCGGTAATTCTCTAACCGGTGCGGTTGTGCAAAGGAGTTAAGGACCATCAACAGCCCAGCAAGGGCGAAAGCAAAACGTGTTTTCATAAGAAAGCAACAGGGTTCGGATTCTTACCTATTACCACAACAATATAAAAATAATTCATCAAATAACGAATAGTTAAGCGCCCTACATTGTTCCAATCCCAATGCCCTCTTATACCTTATTAACAACCAATGCCTTACATTTAAAACATGTAGAAATTGCTACTAACCTCCTCAAATCCCCTACAAACCAGTTTGAAAATTGTATCTTTGGCCAACAGAAGGACAAGGTGGAGGCATTTTCCGCTTTGTCCTTTTCTTATACCCCTAAAACCGCATTCAGACTCTATCAGGACATATAGTCTGGGTGAAAACTCCGTCAAATGAAAGCTTGTAAGCTTATCGTATATCTATTTCTTTGTACATGCAGTAGTACATTCTGTATTGCATTCCAGGGGCCTCATGATGCAGGCTTAGCCAATGGCCTCCTTACCGACAGCAGCAGCATTTCAAACAAAACCAATACGGGTCAGCGCACAAACGGTGACACTATTGCGGCTCTCCCATCATTAAAGCCATATGCAAGCCTGATCTTCCAGAAAAGGGAACACATACAAGCTGCACCCGGCACAAAATCAGTTTTATTTAACAAGACGGGGAACAAACTATACGCCATGAACCTGGAAGGCATGAGCATCTACGAATTTCAACAGTCCAGCAGACTGATACTTCGGGAATTTAAATTTAAACCGACGGCAGGTACGGGCTGGGATTATGAAACCAACAAACCCATGCCAAGCTTTGAAGAAAAGCCGGTAGAAGCCTGCCTGAGTCACGACGACAAGGTACTTTGGGTTTCTTTGCATAATGCCGCAAGCATTGTACCCATCCCCACCGAATCGGTTATTAATTATAAGGAAGACACTTCACATCTCACTGTAAAACAAAAAAAGATCTATATAGAATATACTGGTTCTACCAACAAAGACACAATACAGGTGCCGGTTATTGCTACAGGGCATACACCAAAAATAATTGCCCGTACAGCAGATAGCAAACATATATTGGTAAGCAACTGGCATTCACATAGCGTGAGCGTGTTAGCTATAGATACGACAGCCTTTCCTTATGCGAAAATAGTGAGCACTGTCCATGTTTCTGCCATACCAAGAGGAATAGTGATTGATGACCAACGGAAAAAATCGTATGTAGCCATAATGGGTGGCGCAACCATTACTGTCATAAATAATGATACCTGGACAAAGGAAGCGGAAATACCCGTTGCATCAAATCCACGTCATATTGTATTAACTGATAGTGGCCGGTTATTGGTATCTTATAACAAGCTGGCCCGGATCGCCTGTATTGATCCCATAGCTCGCAAAACATTATTTACAGCCACTACACATGCACAACCACGTACTATTGTGCTTTCTAAAAATAATAAGTTCTTATTTGTAACCTGTTATAGTAGCGATAAAGTAGAAGTATTTAAGATCAATGATAATAGCTTCACCCGCGTGGCTTCTCTTCACTGCGAAGGTCACCCGGTAGGTGTGGATATTTTTGAAGATGATGATAAACTGGAGGCCTGGGTTTGCAGTTATAATAATGGAACGATCAATATATTTTCTTTTGCAAAAAAATAAAGAGGCTGTTTCAAACGAAGTGCCCCCAATAAGTTAGACACTTATGGGGGCACTTCACTTTATATGATGCAGCCTCTTGTTATATAAAATAATTTATTTATATCCCCGTCCATATCTGAAATAAAAAATCCAGACACTTAACAATATTGCTTACGCGTTTATCCCCCATTTTTACGCGCTTTTTGCTTAAAAGTGCACACTTACAAACTTTCGGAAAACGTCCTATACAAAAGGCATTAACTTAACGGCAAAACACAGTGACGCTGCCGGAACCCGGAACAATACCCGAACGTTAGTTCGTGGTTGCAAAAAAACCTTTAAGGTTGATTTAACATTTACAGACATATTTTTGGATAGTAACCCCAACCACCTACATGAATAGTTGCTCTTTTTACTGCGCACTTATAGTATGCTGCCTCCTCGTTTCATCTTTTGCCCAATCACAACTACAAAAGATCTATCTCCATCCCAAAGCGGCCGGCAACGAAAAGCAATCAAAATTTGTAGATTCCATCCGGTTTATCCCTTTGGAAATAAAAGAGGGAATTGAATTAAAAAAGTATAACTATGTTCAGGTAACTAAAAACTACTTCTTTATAAATGATTATAACGATAAGGCAGTTCTGTTGTATGCTAAAAACGGACACTTTACTAAAAGGATAAGTTATAAGAAGCTTGGGGAAAATATGTATCCGGCTTACGACGAGTATAGTAACCGGATCGTGTTTTTTGGAAATAATAAAAATTATAGCCTTACTTCCAAAGACCGGTTAAAAATAAAACTGGACTGGAATAACCCCCATAATAAAAAGTATTTTAAAAAATACGTTGTTGATCTAAACGATACATCTTTTATCATCGTAAAAGATATTCCTCAGCAAAACGACATGCTGCGTTCGAACCGCTATTACGATGATCTTTACTGGCAGGGTCAAATTACTACCAGCGACCTTTTTAAAGACAGCCTGGATTATGAATTTAAGCTCTACAAAGACAACCAATTGATAAAAAGCTACTTCCCGTACAACCCTATTAATGAAACAAAGTTCTTATACACAGAAGAAAGTGTTAGTGTGCATAAAACGGATACGCCCTATGTTCATTTTATTACCCGCCCTTTTTGCGATACCGTGTACAAAATGATCCGTGACAGCATGGTTCCTGCTTACCAGTTGGTACTGCCCCTGGAAAACAGTCTGCCGCCGTCATTTTTTACCAGACCTTTTAAAAATAAAACCGATCGGGAAAATTTCGGGCGGAACAATGGTTGGATGCTCCACTATATTTATACTTTTCATGAAACGCCGCGGTTTATCTATTTCTCGGTAGGCTATTTCAACAACTATGAATCTTACATCTACCAGAAGCAAACCAATACTACCTACAAGCTCAAAAATGTAAAGCCAGATAGCAGCCAGTACAATTTGCAGATACTGAGCGATTATAGCGTCACGAGAAAAGGTGACCGGTTCTATAAGCCGATGAAGGCGGGCAACCTCCTGACATTTTTTGCAAAAAATAAAAACGTGCCGGTACCCAAAGAACTGGAAAGCTTTTTAAAAAGTAATCCGCATGAAGCCACACCGGTGATCATTGAATTCAAACTTAAAAACTAACGATTGAAGCCTACATTCCTGATTTGTTTTTTATTGGGCTGGCACACGCTGGCTTTTTGCCAAACCGGCAAGGTAACAGGGTCCGTGATGGACGCTGAAACCAAAACCCCTTTGGAACTGGCAACGGTAACCATTCTTGGACAGGATTCTTCCGTTATAGCGTATCAATTATCTGACAAGAACGGGTTATTCACCATTGAAAAACTGCCGTTGACAAAAAAGCTGTTGGTGAGCGTTAGTTATACAGGATATATTGGCTATAAAACCTCCGTACAATTGCAATCAGCCAGGGCCGATACACTTGCTGTTTTCCTGGCGCTGAATAGTAAGGACACCGTAGTGGTAACTGCCGCCATTCCTATCCGGATGAATGGCGATACCCTGGAGATCAATCCTGCAGCCTTTAAAATGAAAAATGACGCAGTGGTAGAGGAGCTGTTGAACCAGGTCCCCGGCATTACCATCTGGTCTGATGGCACTATAACGGTCAACGGTAAAAGAGTGCAAAACCTGCTGGTTGACGGAAAGCCATTTATGGGATCATCGGATACGCGGGTTGCCACGCAAAACCTGCCAAAATCAGTGATTGATAAAATTCAGCTTTACCAGGAATACGACAGGAGCAAGATAGGCCAGGACAGCCAGCCGCAGGATTCCCTGCTTACGATGAACTTAAAATTGAAAGAAGGCAGCAAAAAGGGTTACTTCGGCAAAGCTGGAGCCGGCTATGGCAGCATGGACCGGTTTGAATCGGATCTTTCTTTCCAGATGTATAATAAGAAGACGAGTGCCGGTATAGGTGGAGGCCTGAATAATATTAATAAAAATATCGGTAACCTCCAGGAAATGTTTCAGAATAATACATACAGGAATTACAATCCCAATTTATACAATGTGGGCAAATTTGGAACGAATGGTATCAACAGGAATCATTCTATAGGAGCCGTGTTTGTTCATAATTTTATTGAATCCGCCAATAGCAGACAAAACGACCGCATAACCATTAATTACAACAAATCAGGAACAAACACCTATATCACCGACATGAGTGTTCAGAACAGAACGGCGATCGATAATCCGCAGTTTATTCTCGATCAGGGCGGACAAAACAGCCGGAGGGATAAACATGATCTTGGCATCAAATATATAAAGACCAATAGTTATGACGACAACTTCGATGTAAACGGCAAAGTAAACACCAGCAACGAGAGCGGCAGTTCGTACAGCACGGTAGAAGTAAGGGATTCCGCAAACCGGCTGCAAAGTACGAACGGTACCACTTCGCTGCAAAGCAGTAAGTCGGATAATGAATCGCTAAGTGTAAATTTTAGCACATCAAAAGAGGAAGATCCTTTAAAAAATGTTCGTGCCCAGGTGTTTGTTAGCCGGGGCAGCACTACATCGGAAAAGGATGTGATCAGTGAATTCGAGTCTTTTACTAATGGGGGTAAAAACACTTTTAATAACCGGCGCTATGCCACAAACAATCAATCGCTGAACATAAATGGAAGCCTTGACTATTCGGGCTTTAAAAGAATGCTATTGGGACGGTATAACTTATTTGGAATAAATCTCAGTCTTAGCCAATGGTTCAATTATACCCGCACATCGAATAATGTCATGGTAAGCGATTATGACAGTACAGCCAAATCGTACATGGTCAATAGTAAACTTTCCAACGAGAATAAAAGGGAAGTATTTGAATATTCCCCTATTCTGACTATGTCAAAATCTATTTACAAATACACGGATGTATTCTACCGCAGCCTGTACATGACGGTTAAATTAATGGATGATCTAAAAACAGATAAAAACACATCCTCCTTTGCCAAAAGAAACCTGGACCGCTCTTTCGAATTTTTCCGCTATGAAGGAAATCTGAGCTATCAATATACCAAAAGGGAAAAATACAGGTATAGCGCGTCGGTCTATTATGCGAAGCGTTTTGCATATCCTTCCATTGACCAGCTTTATACCCTTGTTGACGATATCAATGCGTATGATATCAGGGTCGGTAATCCATACCTGAAAAACAGCATTGATCATTCAGTCAGTCTAAATGCAAACTTTAATACCGAAAGCCCGAAATCCCTTTATTCAATCAACAGCGGGATCAACGGATCATATAACTTTTCATTGAACCCTGTGACGGACAGTATCGTCAATGATGTCTCAGGCA
>DASUVL010001025.1:0-4706 GCA_036379015.1 Niastella sp. | reverse complement strand
GCATTGGTCGTTTGCCGGATCCTTTGCACCCTCGGCGCTTCTGTCTTTACCCGCTTTATGAGCCATTTTATTACCGTCGCCGATAATAATCCGGGTTGGCGAGGCCCACTTGTTATCGGCTGGGCAGGCATGCGGGGCGTTGTATCCCTGGCTGCGGCGCTTTCCATTCCATTACTCATTAATAAAGGACAGCCTTTCCCCTATCGCAACCTGATCCTCTTTATTACGTTTATTGTCATCCTGGTTACATTGGTCTTCCAGGGATTAACGCTTCCCTGGCTTATCCGCAAACTAAAACCCACATCACCTGATATCACTATTCCGGAACAAAAGCAGGAAATAAAGATCCAAAAGAAAATTGTACATACTTCTATTCAATACCTCGAAGAAAAGTTTGGGGAAGAATGGCGTTCCAATGAACACCTGAAAAACTTGCATGAACGATTTACACTCGATCACAATTTTTTTATTGGTCAATTAGAGGGTTCAGGCAATAAGCAGGAGAACACACTCAAAAACTTTCAACTCATTTACCTGGAATTGTTAGAACAGCAACGACATGCGCTGCTTGCTATGAATCATAAGACTGAATATGATGAAGAACTGATCAGGAAATATTTGTCATTGATAGATATGGAAGAATTCAAGATCAGGGAAAAATTGATTGAGGAAGTCTCCTGATCTATTTGACCTATTTAGAATGGCGATCGAACTTTCCCCGAAAATTCGGAGGCATTTTTGCCCGCTTCCCATGGAATTGACAAGCCGTTGCCTGCTGATTTGAATACTTTTGCATATGGAGGTAAATCTGCCCATTAAGCACCTGGTTCGGCTCAACATACTGCTGTCACTGGTCATTAGCGCTATCGTCTTCTTGTTCCTATGGCTGAACAAGCACGAACATTACCCGCTGCTGTATACAGTAATGACAGTTTTTAATATCGCAGTGATCGGCTTTCTCAATATTTTTATTCTGATCATTTTGAACAGGAGGTTTGATCGGACATCTAAAAAATTCCGGCAATACCGGTATATTTTTACCTTTGCTGGCAGTGCGGCCATTTATTTGTTGGTGTGGCCGGTTTTTGCAGCGTTATCAAAGAAAGACGCGGTTTTCACAGATATAGGTATGTTATTTATATTCCTGGTTTCCAGTGCCATGGTGAATACCCTGATGCTTGTTTCTCAAAACTTTGTCATTCTGCAAAACGAGAAAGCGCGCGCCGATATAGAAATTTCGCAGTTAAAAATAGCGCATGCAGAAGCCGCGAACCTGCTGCTGAAACAACAGATCCATCCCCATTTTCTTTTTAATGCGCTCAATATGCTTAAGTCTCTTTATCGTAAGGATATTGAGGCAGGCGATACATATATCGTTCACCTGGCTAATTTTTTAAGAGCTTCCATTTTCAGACAGGCATCCAGGGTTTCAAGGCTCGATGAAGAATTTGCCCTTCTGCAGGATTACCTGGAAATGCAACAGATCAGATTCGGTACTGCTTTAACCTGTGCTATTACAATACCGGCTGATAATTTAAAGAAGTATTATTTACCTACTTTTTCTTTGCAACCTTTATTGGAAAACGCGATCAAGCATAATGAGCTAACGGAAGAAATGCCGCTTACCATTGTTATTTATCAGCATGATGACCACATCGTGATCCGTAATAACCTGCAAAAGAAAAAGGTCAGGGAATCCTCCACTAATAACGGACTGGCCAACCTGGCTGAACGTTACCGGCTGTTATCGGGAGATCAGATCGTTATAAATGAAGACCCTCAATATTTTACAATAAGTATAAAACTATTGACAGATGAATATAGTGATCATAGAAGATGAACGGGTAGTAGCTGAAGACCTTGAACAAAGCATCACCAACCTGATAAAAGAACCGGTTCATATTGTTCAGCTTCGCTCTGTCAAAGAATCTATCGCCTATTTTAAAAGCGCGCCCCCACCGGATATGATCTTTAGCGACATTCAGTTAGGCGATGGGCTAAGCTTTGAAATATTTATTGCCGTTTCCATTACCGTACCGGTGATCTTTTGCACGGCGTATGATGAGTATGCGCTGGAAGCTTTTAAAGCGAATGGTATAGATTATATCCTGAAGCCCTTCACCACCCAAACACTGGAAGGCGCTTTAAATAAGTACCACCAGTTTAAACAGGTATTTGCCGCCAAAACACCGTCCTCGTATAGCGATCTCATGCAGTTACTGACTGATAGAGAACCGGCAAAAACAGCATCTATACTGGTATATTACCAGGACAAGATCATGCCCGTTAAACTGAATGACATTGCGTTGTTCTACCTTGAAAATAACATTACCCACTTATTAACCTTCTCCGGCAAAACCTATTATCCCAATAAAAATCTCGACGACCTGGAAAAGATAACCGGGAATCATTTTTTCAGAGCAAACCGGCAGTTTCTTATTTGCCGTAAAGCCATTGTTGAGGTTTCGAAATACTTTTCAAGAAAGTTGTATTTGAACCTGTCTATACCTTTTAAAGAAAAGATTACCATTAGCAAAGGCAAAGCAGCAGAATTCCTGCAATGGTTAACAGAAGCAGAATAAACAAACGGGCTCCCCTTCTCCAATGGGGAGTCAAGCCCCGGTCCTTTCAATTCCTGCTATTGCCCTTCCCCATACATTTTGCCCGCCTCGCTCACCTTTTACTTCCTTACAGGCGCATTAATAAGCAATTTTGAGGCAAATAAAACGAATGCGATCTGCAAAGGCGCGTATAATGTATCATCAAAAATAAAAATCATGAAAAGGGTATTATTAATCTGCCTGGTTTTAGCATCAACAAAAGGTTTCAGTCAGGTTTTTTTTAAACGTTTCGAATTTGGATTGAAGGCCGGTGTCAATTACAGCAATTTTACCGACGCCAGCTTTCCTACCGATCCATTGGTTGGTTTTCACGGCGGCGGTACTGTCGCTTTCAAAATCACCGACAACTTCTTAATTCAGGAAGAATTTTTATTCTCCACACAGGGAGCAAAAGTAAAAAGCGGCAGTACGCTGGAAGAACAGGATCTCAAGTTGAACTATATCTCTGTCCCTTTTTTATTAAAGTACCGTAGCAACTTTGGTTTGTATGTGGAAGCAGGACCGCAGGTAGGTATGTTAGCCAGCGAAGACGTAAAGGGATTAAGCGTTGATGAATTTGCCAAAAAGATCGATGTGGCTGCTGCCGGGGGTATAGGCTATCAGTCAAAATTAGGACTTGGCATTGGCGTTCGGTATGTGTACGGCCTTTCTAAAGTCAGCGACTTTAATGCGTCGAATATTAAAAACGACTTTAAAAATAATAATCTACAGGCCAGTATATTTTATGTTTTTTAATGTGGGCGGTTCTTCATAAATACCAGGCCCTGGTTGCTTCATGCAGCCAGGGTCTTTTTAGTTATGTCACCTTCCTGTACGAATAATGTCCCTTTATAAATTTATTCAGGTAAATACCTTTTGAGGGTGCCTGTCTCAAAGCTTCATAAATAGTAGCGGGCACTTTTATATAATCATATCTCTCCCCCGAGGTAAACGTGATCCGCAAGGTGGAAGACTTTGGGTAATAATTCATATGGGCTACCACAGTGGAAGGCATCTTATATATGCAAAAAAACTATGCCCGGCCATGGCATAAAAATTACTCTTTTATTACTATGGCATCAATTACCCATAAGAAAAAACGGGCTGTTTCTTCAGCCCGCAAACGGAAAACGCGTATCAACCCGGCCGGCGCCAAAAAAGCAGGCGTAAAAGCAAAATTCCCTACAGGTTTTTCTCCTATGCTGGCTACCCTGATTGATAAACCTTTTGATGCCGATAACTGGATGTTTGAGGTTAAATGGGATGGCTACCGCGCTATTGCACAATGTAACAACAACAAGGTGTCGCTTATTTCCCGCAACAAGAAATCATTCAATGAAAAATTCTACCCCATTACAGCCGCCCTTGAAAAATTAAACATCAATGCCGTACTCGACGGAGAGATCATTATCTCCAACAAAGAAGGCATCTCCAGTTTTGGCGACTTGCAGAACTGGCGTAGTGAAGCCGATGGTGATCTGTTGTATTATGTGTTTGACCTGTTATGGCTCGATGGATATTTATTGTTCGATCTGCCGTTACAACAACGCAGGGAAATATTAAAAGAAGTACTTCCTGAAAATCCGTCGATCCAACTCAGCCAAAGTTTTAATGCACCCGGAACTGCGTTTTATGAGGTAGCCAGGAACATGAACCTGGAAGGCATCATTGCCAAAAAAACCGATAGTATATATGTGCCCGGTGTACGAACGAAGGACTGGTTGAAAATAAAGATAGCACAGCGGCACGAAGTAGTGATCGGCGGTTTTACCCGCAATGAAGGGACTTCCAAAAAATTCAGCTCCTTGCTGGTAGGTGTATTCGAAAATAACAAACTACATTATACGGGAAAGATAGGCACCGGCTTTACCGATAAAGAACAGAGCGCTATGATGGAACAGTTCAAACCATTGATCCGCTCTGCCTGTCCGTTCGATGTAGAACCCGATTATAATAAACCGTCGCGGTTCAGACCGAACCCGCCGAAAGCAACTGCCACCTGGTTGAAACCAGCACTGGTTTGCGAAGTGGCTTTTGCCGAGATCACCAGCGATGGTGTTATGCGGCATCCTTCTTTTGAAGGTATGCGCGTTGATAAAAAGGCAA
>DASUVL010001024.1:0-6718 GCA_036379015.1 Niastella sp. | reverse complement strand
TTCTTCTATGGATGCTGTCTTTACACATGCGGCCAGGTGAGCGCCCCTTTTTACCGGATTTATGTAAGGTCCTTCCAGATGCAGGCCCAGTAATCCTTTTCCGCCTTGCTGCCAATAGGAACGCACCACCCTAAATCCTTCCAGGAATTTTTCAATGGTATTGGTGGCCATGGTGATCATAAATTGTGTGCAGCCGCCATGCAGACAATATTCATAAGTAGCCTTAAGCGATTCTATACTTAATTCATGTGAGAATAGTTTTCCATTACCGCCGTAGATCTGCATGTCAATAAAAGCAGGAGCCATGGTAAACCCCTTCAGGTCTTCCGAACTGTATTGGGAAGGAATATTATCAGCGTTAACTAAACCAACAATAACATTTTTATCTATTAATACTGCTTTGTTGTTTTCGATAGTTTCTCCTGTAAAAATTTTTCCGTTGGTGTATGCCGTAAACATGGATAAGAATTATTGATTTGTATTTAATGGAAAACTTTGCCCAGCAAAAGGGCTCAGCGCCTGCCTGGGTTTTCTTTACCTGTTATGCAATGATAAACCTGTCCGCGTCCTTAAGGAATGGTAGTTTATTCCGGGTCTCGTCCAGCGGTTCTTTTTGCAGGGTTATGGTAAAAATATCTTCTTCTTTCGGTTTGGTATACATAACAGTTCCTAATGCATCAACGATCATACTGTCCCCATTATGATAAATTCCATTCCCGTCATTTCCTACACGGTTCACCCCTACCACGTAACATTGGTTTTCTATAGCCCTTGCCTGCAACAAGGTTTTCCACGCATGGTTGCGGCGTTCGGGCCAGTTGGCAACATAAACCAGCACATCGTATTCAGGGGCAAAATCGGGAGCGACGGCTGAAGCCCCGCCCTCCTCCGTTGGAGGCAACGGAAAGTCCTTCGCCTCCAGTTCTGATGCCACCAGATCGGCGAGGGTAGAGGCGTCTGGTTTTTGCCTGCCCCATACCGGGAAACGCAAATCATAGCACACCTGCAGATTGATCTTCCAGCCCTTCACGGAAGCGATCAATCGTTTGCTGCCAGGTGTATAATGCTGGTCTTCCTGGCCATAACCAAACAAATGGCGCTTATCATAAACCCCGTATTGTCCGTTAGGCAACATCCATATCAGGCGATTATAGTAATTCCCTGCTGATTCAATGATCAAACTGCCGGTTAAAATGATCTTTTTTTCAGCAGACAGCTTTTTCATCCAGGTTACTGTAACGCCATCCATTTTTTCGGCCAGCTTTTCAGGTTGCATGCTAAACCCGGTGCTGAACATTTCGGGCAAAATGACCACTTCGGTTTTCTGCTGCAACTGCCGGATCTTTTCGTCAAACATTTGCAGGTTGGCGGCCTTGTCTTCCCAATGCAAATTGCTTTGTATGGTAGTAATGGTGAGTGTAGACATGATTTCAATTAGAGTATCAAAGGTAATCATTGTGCATTTTGTCTGATCAATACACAAAAACCTTTCACTTACCGGGGTTGTATGTATTTTTTATCCCTATTTTTAATCTGCTATGATAGAAAATAATATCATTATCAGGCAGGCAACCGATGACGATGTACCGGCCCTGGCATCGCTGATGAATGAACTGGGGTATCCTACTACGGTGGCTGAAATGCAGGATCGTTATAATTTATTAAAATCACATGCTGATTATGCCACCTGGGTGGCCGTTTGCAACAACCAGGTTGCCGGTATGATTGGATTATTGCGGAATATCTATTATGAAAAGAACGGCGTGTATATTCGTGTGGGAGCCCTGGTAGTAAACAAGGCATTCAGAAAAATGGGATTGGGCAAAGCCTTGCTGCAAAAATCATTCGATTGGGCTGTTGAAACAGGCGCCGGTCAGGTGCTTCTGAACAGTGGTAACAGGGACGAACGAAAGGAGGCGCATGCTTTCTACCAACATCTGGGTTTTGAACCCAAAACCATTGGCTTTGTTAAAATTGTAAACCACCCGTCATAAAACTACTTTATCAATTCAATCATTGTATATACCGATGGAAGCTGTCACACTCAACACCTGGTAGGCAGTTGGGTAGCCATCGTATTGGCTGGTGATAAAAAAATAATATTGCAGGGCATAGCCCAGGATACCACGCATCATGAAATGGAGTTGCTGGCTGTTATTAACGCCATTGAATATGTATATGGTCATTTTGCAACACAAACCGCTTTACATATTTTTTCCGATAGTCAATATGTGACCGGTTTACCAGGCCGGAGAGAAAAATTACAATCCACCGGCTTTCTTGTCAAAAAAGGGAACCCGGTTCAGCATGCAGACCTGGTAAAAAAGCTATTTCAGTTGTTGGCTCAATTCCCGGTTACTTTCACAAAAGTGCCCTCGCATCAAAAAAACATGGACGGCCATGTCAATTACAACACGGAGGCTGATATATTATCCAGGCAGTTGGTGCGGTCAGCAATAAAAAAGCTTTTTGATAAATGATTTTTAATAAAACCGACTACTGTTATTTTTGCGCCTATGAGAAGTGCCACCATTCATGAGCTAAAACAGGAATTATTGAATATGTCAGCTCCAGAAATTACTGAATTATGTTTGAGACTGGCAAAATTCAAAAAGGAAAATAAAGAGTTATTAACGTACCTTATTTTCGAAGCACATGATGAACAAAGTTTCATTCAATCAATAAAGAAAGAAGTGGATGAACAATTTGCGGAGATCAATAAAAGCAATTTGTATTTCGTAAAAAAAACGCTGCGCAAAATATTAAGGAACATAAATAAACACATCCGATATACCGGTTCTTCACAAGTTACCATTGAACTGCTGATCTATTTTTGCAAATCCATACAGGGATCGGGTATCCCTATTCAAAAGAACCCCATAATTGCTAACATGTATAAAGGGCAGGTTCAAAAAATAAATAAAACATTGCTAAGCCTGCATGAAGATCTTCAATACGATTATGCCAGAGAAATAGCTGAGTTGGAAATTTAAATAGCTTCATTCACCAACCCTTAACAAAATCTTTTCTTTTGTATACAACGAAAAAATTACAGAAGTTATCTTATATATAGCAAGGCGTTATTGATTGGTTATTTCACCATTCGAATACGTGGTTCGTAATTTGTATAATATAATTTATGTAACGTGAATACAATGAAAATTTCAATCCGGCCAGAGCAATCGGCCGACATACATGAAATTTATGACCTCAATAAGTTAGTCTTTGGACAGGACAATGAAGCCAAACTGATTGACCATGTACGCCAGGGACCGAATTATATTCCTGAATTATCGCTGGCGGCATTCTCAGATGATGAATTAATAGGATATATTTTATTCTCCCGAATTGCCATCACAAATGGGGAATACCGGCATCAAAGTTTGGGATTGGCTTCCATGATCGTTCATCCTGCGTATCAAAAACGAGGCATAGGAGCTAAACTTATTACCTACGGTCTGCAAAAAGCAACAGAATTAAATTTTACAGATGTATTTGTTTTTGGGCATGAGTTCTATTTCCCAAAATTTGGTTTTGTACCGGCAGCCCGGTGGAACATCAGACCACCGTTTGATGCACCACCCGAAGTATTTATGGCGCTTGAATTAATCCCCAACGCATTATTAAATGTGTCGGGGATTGTAGAATTTCCTGTAGAGTTTTCTGTAATGTAAATCTTCCTAATCTAAGGCTCTTTAGATCCATTAAAAGGCTGCTGCGATCACAGCTTATATCTTACAGCCAATCCATGCGAAAGCCCGGTAAAAGGCATTATAGTAAGATTGGGGTTCTTTATCAATTTCGTCTTGTGAAGCCGGGGAACCAATAAACCGGTCAACGTTCCTTGCGTAATCCCTAATAATAGATCAGAAGGAAAATGCTGACCACCGCGATGCCGCCACCAGGCTGTTGCACCGGTAGCTGCCGTAGCAAGTCCATAAAATACCCATTTCATTTTTGACTCAGGATAATAATCTGCATACACCTGGGCCATAAAGAAAGTTGAGGTTGCAACCAATGCCACGTGACCTGCATAGAATGAATTTTTACCTCCACCCCGGGTACGATAATCCAATGGCGTTTCCTCACTATATACATATGGACGGTACCTGTTGGTAAAGAAGGTTGATCCGGTATAGAGCAATCCTGTTATCGACATGGCTTCTAAATACAGGAATGATAACTTGGCCATATCTTTTCTCATCCGGTTGTCGAATAAAAAAAGTACCGGCAATGGCATCGATGCATAGAAAGGTAAATAACTAATATCATCGAGTTTTTTCGAATATGGCCGTATTCCCCAACGGTCGAAACCATTTACATCGCTCTTTTTAAGCGCCAGTATTGATTCCGGATCAGAAGGGTCTTTACTATAGATTTGTGTAAATGCATACAGCGACCATGCTGTTCCTATAGCGGTAACCGGTATATCAACACCAGGTTTTAAAGTATAGACCTCTTTAGGTCTTTCTTTTTTTATTTCTTTTGGTTCCGGCTGTTTAGTTGGTATTGTATCCCCAGGTTGGCTGGCAGAATCGTTCTGAGCACATACTGATGCGAATACAAAAAGGAAAGCCGGAACAACTACATATAATTTCTTCATAGCTATCCTTTTATGTATGAATTTTGACTTCCTACACTTATAGTTTTGCAATGTTTATGCCATGGGGTATTGGGGAATGCCAGCAATGCAGAATTGGTGCGCAAGCCTGGCATGTACAGTGCGTGTAGATCGTTAAAATGATGACAACCAGGCTTTCAAGTTAATCCCGGATGATCTTTTTAAGGATGGATTCAAGATCATCCGGGTTTTTATTTCTTTTCTAAAAAGGCGTGTTGTAAATCTTACAATACAGGTTAGCTTTTATTTCTGAGCCGGTTTCGGATCTTCTTCTACAAAATGTTTTTCTGATAAAGAATGTACCAGCTCAGCTACCAGTGCCGTCCAACCGGTTTGATGGCTGGCGCCTAAACCCGCACCGGTTTCACCATGAAAATATTCATAGTACAAAATGAGATCAGCATTTTCAGAGCGTTGATAAAACCAGCTGTACGCACCATGCGCAGGTCGCTTGCCATGCTGGTTAGGCTGAAACAACGATATCAACCGCCGGGTCAATTCTTCGGCCACCTGTACCAGGTTCATTTTATTTCCTGACCCAATAGGGCATTCTACTTCCAATTCATTTCCGTAAAACTCACCAAAGTGGCGAATGGATTGAATGATGATATAATTAATAGGCATCCACAACGGACCGCGCCAGTTTGAATTGCCACCGAACATATCAGATGTAGAATCACCGGGCTCATATTGTATCTTGTATTCAACGCCCCGGATAGATACTGAAAACGGATTTTTTTCATGGAATTTCGACAACGCGCGTATACCCCAGGGAGCGAGGAATTGTGTTTCATCTAACAGGCGTTGCAATAAGAACACAACCCGTTCTTTTGGCACTAATGATAATAATATGGTTTTACCATCACTTCTTTCTTCATTGGGCCAGAACTTATTGTTTTTCTTCCGGTAGTTTTCAAACCAGGTGATCCGTTTTCTGAAATCATCCAGTTTATCCAACATACGCTTTTCAATGGTTGATACCGCGAAAAGGGATGTTAGTCCTACAATAGAAAAGATGCGCAAATGCAATGGTTCAGAACCTGCAATTGATAAGGTATCATAAAAGAACTTGTCTTCCTGGTTCCACATCCCCTGCTCATTCAACGCTTCGGCAATCATCACAAAGTGCTCAAAAAATTTGGTTGCGGTATCTTCAAAAGAAATGTCATGCATGGCAATTTCCAATGCCATGTCCATCATATTCAAAGCATACATGCCCATCCAGCTGGTTCCATCGGCCTGCTCCAGTTCCATATCACCGTGCACCAGGTGACTGCGGTTAAAAACCCCAATGTTATCCAATCCCAGGAATCCACCCTGGAACATGTTGTTTCCATTCGAATCCTTTCGGTTTATCCACCAGGTAAAGTTGATAATGAGCTTTTGAAAAATGCGTTTCAAAAAAGTAATATCCCCGTTACCTGTTTGTTTCTTTTCAATGCGGTATACTTCCATCGCAGCCCATGCCTGAACCGGCGGGTTCACGTCACTAAAGTTCCACTCATACGCGGGTAATTGCCCATCGGGTTTCATATACCATTCCCGCATTATCAGCGTAAGCTGGTGTTTGGCAAATACCGGATCAACCATCGCCATGGGAATACACTGAAAAGCAAGGTCCCACGCTGCATACCAGGGATATTCCCATTTATCGGGCATACAAATGATGTCCTGGTTTTTCAGGTGCTTCCAATCATGGTTCCGCCCTGTTAACCGTGATGGACTTACCGGCGTTATCTGATCACCGGTAGTAAGCCATTTTTCAATATCAAAATGATAATATTGTTTGCTCCATAATAATCCGGCCAACGCCCTGCGTTGAATTTTTGCCAGTCCGGGGTTGGTGGTATTAGCCAACACTTTTGCATAAAAGGCATCCGCTTCTTCCTTGCGCAGGGTAAAGATATCTTCAAAGCCATGTTGAAAAGGAACATCTATTATTTTATTGCTGAGGCGTAGATAAATAGATTCTGACCGGCCGCCCTGTATCCGTAACTTATACACCGGGGCAAACTTGGTCCCTGATTTCTTTTGACGCAATGCCGCAATATTCTCTCCCTTTATAACGGCATCATGAAATGCATCTTTAGTGAAAGG
>DASUVL010001023.1:0-4804 GCA_036379015.1 Niastella sp. | reverse complement strand
GTTCCGTGGTCGACAGGGTCTCCCGGCACGAGAGCCCTAGCGACCAACGTCAGCCTCGAGCTCGACCGCGGGGTGACCTTCGGCGAGCGCCTCGCCGATCGGGTGGCGGCCTTCGGCGGCAGCTGGCGCTTCATCCTCCTGTTCGCCGTCGCGATGGCCGCCTGGATGGGGCTCAACAGCTGGTTGCTGGCCAGCCGGGCCTTCGACCCTTTCCCCTACATCCTCCTGAACCTGGTCGTGTCCTGCCTCGCGGCGGTGCAGGCCCCGGTGATCATGATGAGCCAGAACCGGCAGGAGGAAAAGGACAGGAAACGCAATGAGAACGATTACCTCGTGAACCTGAAGGCTGAAATTGAGATCAGGACCCTGCACCAGAAAATGGACCTGCTGATGCAGGAGCAATTTAAAAAGCTGATAGAAACACAGGCCGAACAGATCAAGTTGCTGCAGTCGATTATAAGGGAAGAAAAGAAGAAAACGAACGGGAAAGAAGGAATGTGATAATTCGATAATGTGATGATTTGATAATGATACAGGCAGCAAGGGGCAAGCGAATCGTGAAACGGCAACTATTGACTCATCGGGGTAAGCAGTGACCAGGAAATGTTAAACTCGAAACCTGCTACAATGTATTGTGAGCATCGAATTGGTCCTCCATTATCACTACCTGTCCCGACTTTAGTCGGGATTATCCAATTATCACATTATCACATTGTTCCTCCCCTTTAGGGAGCCGGGGGGTAAAACAAAAACGCCGCCCACCCGGAGCGACGTTTAAACCCTAAAGAAACCGACCTATTTTTAGTGCTTTTTATGATGTGTGGTATCAGTTGCTTTCTTTGGTGATTTTACATGAGTAGGTTTTGACGTAGTATCTTTTTTGGGATGGGTTTGAGCCATCGTAAATAAGCCAACTGTCATTAGTAACCCCGACAGTAATAATACCTTTTTCATAAGTGAACTTTATAGGTTGTTTTGAATTGTTTGACGATGTGAAAGTATTCAAATGCATTACTCCGGAAAAATTTTACGGGCTGCTTAACTGGTGATTAACAATATCAGCCGCTTGACGGTCTGTAGCAGTCTTCGTAACTTTCCTTAACAAGTAGTTAACCAGATTACAAAAAATGTGAGCATAATGGGTAGCAAATTTGCCTACAGGAGTTTATCAGATTTTATGCGTTCATCAACACTTAGATGGCTGGTTTTATTGGCAAGTATTTTAATAGTGCTTATTATGGCCGTGCAAATGTTCTGGCTTAATAAAGTGTATTCGTTTGAACAAAAGACGTTTAATACCAATGTTGTCAAAAGTATCCGCGGCCTCTATGAAGACCTTGACCTTGTTGATACCCGTTCCATTCACTTACAGGACCTGATAGAACACCCCAGTACCGATTACTTTCTGTTCAGAACAGACAATTACTATTCTGAAGATTCCATCGCGTATTACCTGCAACATGAGCTCAATGATTTCGATGTACTAACCGATGTATATATTGCTCATTACAAATTGGGGCGCCCGGATTATAAACACGCTACCTATATCTCGGCAGCTGCTTCGCGGTATAATCCGGAAACCATTAACCTGTCGGTTTTCAATCGTAACTACAACTATATTCTGCTGTATTTCCCGCACCGGAATAAATATGTGCTGCAGCAAATGAATTTCTGGTTCATCAGCAGCGCCGTATTGTTTGTTGTGCTTATTGGGTTGGCCGTGATGCTGTTCTTTTTTTACCGGCAACGGTTCCTGGCAGAAGTGCAGAAAGATTTTGTAAACAACTTTACCCATGAATTCAAAACGCCACTGGCCGTAATGAAAATATCAGCGGAAGTATTGTTGCAGGAAAAGATAACTTCACAACCTGAACGTTTACGCAAATATGCCACTATAGTAGAAAATCAAACCCAGCACCTGCAGGACCAGGTAGAACGGTTATTACAGATCGCACGGTCTGACAGAAGGGATTTACCCATACAGAAAAAACAGGTGCCGGTTAAAGACCTCATTGAACAGGCTGTTGCCAAAATGCAACCCCTGATCGATGAGAAAAAAGCAGAAGTAGAGTTCCTGATCGACGAAGAGCAGCATATTGAGCTGTTTGCCGACCGCGCACACCTGGAACTGGCCATTGTTAACCTGTTGGAGAACGCTCTCAAGTTTTCGGCTAAGCCTCATATTATTGTCACAACCGGGAAGGAAGATGGGAATATTTATATCGCCGTTAAAGACAATGGAATTGGCATTGAAAAAAAATACCAGAAGAACCTTTTCAAGAAGTTTTACCGGGTACCTACCGGCGATGTGCATAATGTAAAAGGATTTGGATTAGGTTTGAATTTTGTAAAAAGGATTATTGATGCCCATCATGGCACCATTAAAATAAACAGCCTGCCCGGTATTGGAACCGAGTTCAGGCTTATTCTTCCAGCAACATTAAATAGCTGATCATGCTAACAAAAAAAGTTAAAGTACTATTGGCCGAAGACGATCTGTCTTTGGGATATGTGATCAAAGACAATCTGCAGGATGCAGGATATGAAGTGGTATTATGCCCCGACGGACAAACCGCTATTGAAAAGTTCGATAAAACGCAAATTGATATTTGTCTGCTCGACGTAATGATGCCCAATAAAGACGGGTTTACAGTTGCGCGTAAGATCCGTCAGCAGAGCGATATGATCCCTATATTATTTCTCACCGCCAAATCAATGGAAGAAGATAAAGTAAAAGGGTTTCTTACCGGCGCTGACGATTATATCACCAAACCATTTAGTATGCAGGAACTTTTACTGCGTATGGATGTGTTCATCCGTCGCACCCGTAAACTGCATGCCGATAACATACAGGAGTTTACCATCGGGCATTTGAAATTTTCTTATACCGATCTGAAATTGCACGCCGGTACGGAAACCTATACACTTACCCAAAAAGAAGCAGACCTGCTGAAGTTCCTGTGCGAACATGCCAACCACATTTTAAAACGTGATGAAGTATTGCTGAACGTATGGGGGAAAGATGATTATTTCCTGGGCAGAAGTATGGATGTATTTATGACCAAACTTCGGAAATACTTCAAAGGCGATCCTGACATAATGCTCGAAACCATTCACGGTGTGGGATTCCGGTTCAATGCGGTAGTGAGTTAGTGTAATAGCGTATGTGGAGATATGGTAGTACATTCAGCTCAAAGCTTATAGCTATAAATTGCATCTTCGGTTAATGTATTGCGGTAAAGTTTTCCTTATCTTCATAAGCAACATTGCTGCTTATGCTGGAAACGAAACCACAGCCCCTGGTTCACATCGGGAGGTATATTGATCCGTTAAGTGATTTCGGTTTTAAATTGCTTTTTGGAAGTGAGCCCAACACGAATGGCACAGTGGGATGAGTATGCCAGAAATGAAACGGCTTTTGAGAAAGGTCGTAAAGAAGGCAAATATGAAAAGAGCGTTGAGGTTGTTAAGAATATGCTTGCAACAGGAAAGTATACGATCGCTGAAATAGCAAAGTACATTGGTGTTACAGAAGAATTCGTACGCAAGGTGCAAAAAAACATGAAGTAATTCAGGTCAATTCTACTTTCATTTCTTCGACGCCACTCCATTATACGCCGTCGTCAATATATCCTTCAACATATCTTTTCTTACTTTCTTCAGGTCAACGAGCGTCCAGCCCTGTTTACCCCATTTATTATCTACCGGGTAAATGATGGTTTTATCAAATGCACAAAAAACCGATTGATCCACTTCCGACAGCTTAACACAAATTATATGGCTATCGGGCGCCTGGGTGGCAAATATCTTTTTCTTCACCCTGAAAGATGTCTTTTCAAAGTGAGGTTGTTCTTCCACGCCATAAAATGAAAGCGCCAGTTGTTTAAAGGTTTTTATATCAACCATAAGCAAGCCTGATTCCCTACACGGCAAACGAAGTTCCGCAGCCGCAGGTTTTGCTGGCATTGGGATTATTGAAAGTAAAGCCACGGGCATTCAACCCATTCTCCCAGTCAATTTGCATCCCCATCAGGTAAATGCCATGCGATTTATTCATGATAAAGGTTTGTCCGTCATATTCAAATACTTCATAATCGGGTTGCTTGTCATCAAAACCCAGCACATATGAAAGGCCGGAACAACCGCCACCTTTCACCCCAATCCGTAAAAATTTAGTTATATCGAACTCCGGAGCGTTCATCAGGCGACGGATCTCAGCCAGGGCGCCGGCAGTAAAGCTCAAAGGAACGGTCGTTGTCATTTCCATACCAGAATCATTTATATTGCAAAATTACGATAAATGCGAGAAGGAACAAGGAAGGACAGGTTCCAGGGCACAGTTTACAGGTTTCAGGTACTTATTGCCGGGTGCAGATACCAATTGCAGGCAATTCACGTTTCACCTTTCACGTTTTCACTTATAAGAACTCAGAACTAAGCACTTAGAACTCAAAACTTAGAACTATTTTTGTTCACCTAAAACCTAATGAATGCAATTAACTACCACACAAATGGTAATTTCACTGGTGATTGCCTTTTCTCTCGGCGGCTTTCTGGCTTATGCGCTTTGGAAACAACGCAAAGAAGCAAAACTTGCGCTGGAGCAACACGAAAAGGGAAAAGCAGCTCAATCAGCAACTTCTACACAACCCCTTCAATTACAGGCTTATGAACGTTTAATGTTATTGGTAGACAGGATCGCTTTGCCCAACCTCATTAGCCGCAGCAACCAGGGCGGATTGACCGCCAAGGAAATGCAGGCACTATTAACTCAGCTAATTCGCCAGGAATTTGAATACAATGT
>DASUVL010001022.1:0-3725 GCA_036379015.1 Niastella sp. | reverse complement strand
CAGAACCCGGTATTGCACAGATACCAAAACCGAATATGCCCGAATGGCTATTAATAAACTTTTACAGAATAATGCAGCCATCATTTTTGACCAGTTTGCTTTAAAAGCATACGGCTGCCAATTACCCAAATGCACCAAATGAAAAAATACCATTACATAAACGATCACTCAGCAAAACCCCAACAAACAGCCATACAAAAGCTGTCTGTAAAGGAAAGGTCTGACCAGTTAATGAACTATTTCCTGATCAGCTTTTTCATAGGTGGCCTTTTGCTGGCTTTCTTTTATGGTACCTGGCTGATCGCTATGAGTGTTGGGTCACTGTTACTAATTGCTTATTATTCTGCAAAAATTGCCTTACCTGATTCTGATCTTTATCAATACGTACTGAGCGTGGTGCTGGCCCTTTTTATGGCGCAATACATTTACCAGATGCATGGCATGTTCGAAATGCACTTTTTCGCTTTTATCGGCAGCGCCATACTTATTACCTATCAAAACTGGAAACTGCAAATTCCCATACTGGTTGTTGTTGGGCTGCATCATGCCACATTGGGTTATTTGCAAAATATAGGTTATGCTGAAGTGTATTTTTCGCAACTCGAATATTTTGACATTACTACATTCACCATTCATATTATACTGGCTGGCATTATATTCTTCACCTGTGGTCTTTGGGCTTACCAGCTAAAAAAGTACAATGAAAAACATGTGCGGCAAACGATAGAGCTTGACAAAGCCCGAATTGATGCCGAAGCGGCTAACAACGCAAAAAGCGTTTTTTTGGCCACAATGAGTCACGAAATACGAACGCCTATGAACGGCGTCATCGGCATGTCGTCTCTGATGGCAGAAACACCACTTACAGAACAACAAAGGGAATATACCAAAACCATTATCACCTGCGGCGAAAGCCTGTTGAATGTGATCAACGACATACTCGACTTTTCAAAAATTGAATCGGGTAATATGGAGTTGGAAAAAGAAGATTTTCTATTGCGTAGCTGCATTGAAGATGTACTGGATATCTTTGGTACTACATCGGCCCGCATCGGTTTGGACCTGTTATACCAAATGGAAGAAGATGTACCCATTCAAATATCGGGCGATGTGTTACGCTTACGGCAAATATTAACCAACCTGGTTAGTAATGCCATTAAATTCACGAAAGAAGGTGAAGTTTTTATAGGTGTCCGTGCTCTTACCAATACGGCTAACTATCAGTATGAACTGCAATTTGAAGTGCGCGATACCGGTATTGGTATTCCGACCGACAAATTGCAACGCCTGTTCAAAGCATTTTCACAGGTTGATTCCTCTACCACCCGCAAATATGGTGGTACCGGGTTAGGACTGGCCATTGCCCAAAAACTGGTAGACCTAATGGGCGGTCGTATTTGGGTGGAAAGCGAAACAGGCAAGGGTTCCAGCTTTTTCTTTACAATACAAACCAGCAAAGGCAGCAGTATACTACCGGTCAATCATTGTATAACTAAACACGAAGGCAAAAGGGTATTGATAATAGATGACAATCCCACCAACCTGTTTATTTTAAAAAGCCAGTTGCTGCAATGGAACCTGCAACCCACACTGGCCAGGTCGGGCCAGGAAGGGTTGGCTATTTTATCGAAGGATCAGCAATTTGATCTGATACTTTCCGATTTACAAATGCCGGAAATGGATGGAATAACCCTGGCTCAACAGGTTAAAGCACAGTATGCTCACATACCTATTACGCTGCTTAGTTCCGTAGGTGATGAGTTTACAAAAACCAATAAACAATTGTTCACCTCGGTTTTAACAAAGCCCATCAAACAACATGTGTTATGTAAACATGTTGTTAATGCGCTGGAGCATCAGCAAAGAACGTCAACAGAAGAAACAACAGTGCATGAAAAGCTGCCCCGCAGTTTTTCAGAAAAATATCCACTACACATTCTTATTGCAGAGGACAATTTATTTAACCAGCAGGTCATTATTCATATTTTGAATAAAATGGGCTACCAACCCCACGTGGTAGAGAACGGTGAAATGGCAGTGGCCGCATCACGCGAGGAAACCTATGACATGATCCTGATGGATATGCAGATGCCGGAAATGGATGGCGTTGAAGCAACCCGGATCATTCGCAATACCTTACAGAATCAACCGGTGATAATAGCTTTAACAGCCAATATCATGCATGGGGATAAAGAGAAATGTATAGAAGCAGGTATGAACGATTATATTGGTAAACCCGTTAAGCTTGAAGAAGTGGTAGCGAAACTGGAGAAATGGGCTTTACATACAATGGCCGGCTGATCATACTAATAATCTAAAAAGAAAGATCCCGTTCCCCCGCCTGAGGCGTGGGAACGGGATCTTTGCAATTATATACAACTTGTCTTTATTTATCGATATTCGGCTGCGGCGTATAACGCAGGTAAGGCTTTACCACTTTTACTCCTTTAGGGAATTTCTTGATGGCATCGTCAGTAGATACGGCCGGAACCACAATCACATCTTCACCATGTTTCCAATCGGCAGGTGTAGCAACGCTGTAATTAGCGGTCAGTTGCAGTGAATCAACCACACGTAATACTTCATAAAAGTTTCTTCCAGTAGATGCAGGATAGGTGATCATCAGTTTAACCTTCTTATCGGGTCCTATCACAAACAGCGAACGAACGGTAAATGTTTCGGAAGCATTGGGGTGGATCATATCATACAAGGTAGCCACGTTCCGGTCTTCATCGGCAATGATAGGGAAACCAACAGTGCAATTCTGAGTTTCATTGATATCATTAACCCAACCCACGTGTTTATCAAGCGGATCAACACTAACAGCCAATACCTTAACATTCCGTTTGGCAAATTCTTCCTGTAATAAAGCGGTTTTGCCTAATTCGGTAGTACAAACGGGTGTATAATCAGCAGGATGGGAAAATAATATTCCCCAACCATTTCCAAGGTATTCGTAAAAATCAATATCGCCGGCGGTAGTTTTAGCCTGGAAGTTAGGAGCGATGTCGCCTAATCTTAAACTCATATACTAAGTATTTTTAAGGTTGAAAAAATAATTATTATCCTTTAAAGGGGGTACGAAGATACTAATCCCTACTCATAAAGTAGACTGCTACCTGATTTTTTGTTTTCCGGGTTAAATTTACGATCCCAGGACATTAAGACTGGATTAAGATTTGAAAGCAAATTACAACCGGGTAGCTTTTGTTAAGGAATTACTGCCGAACCGGTTTTTTACGTCATCGATAGCCTTATAAAGCTCGTTCTTTTTTTCAACATTACTGAACAAATTCGTCTGCACCGCTTCATCGGTAAGCTCGCTCAGCCGCACACCCAGCAGCCTTACTGCATGGCCTTTTCGGTACAGCTTGTGGAACAGGTCTTTAGCCTTGGGAAGGAGCTCGTCGTCATAAAAAGTATAGGCTATGGTGGTTTGGCGCGATGTAGTTTCGAAATCGGGATAGCGTATTTTTACAGCAATGCACCCGGCCATTTTATTTTCCTGCCTGAGTTCATAAGCCACGCGTTCTGTCATACCCACCAGTTCGGTCATCAACCTGTCTATATCAAGGATATTTTCTTCAAACGTACTTTCTGTAGAAATTGACTTTGCCTCATGATAAGGTACCACTTCCCCATGATGAATGCCATGGGCTTTGTTCCAAAGATCGCCCCCATACTTACCAAAGCGGTTCTCGAGCAATTCAATGGATTGGGCGCCC
>DASUVL010001021.1:0-9680 GCA_036379015.1 Niastella sp. | reverse complement strand
AAATCTGAATACTATGGCAGAATTAACAAAAAAACAAACTGCGCTAGGCGACGTAGCCGCGAGGCAATTAGCTATTGCAACCCGTACGGTTCCGCAAATGATCACGATCTCACCACGCTGGCTTACCCATTTATTAAGCTGGATACCCGTGGAGTCCGGTATTTACAGGCTCAACAAAGTGAAGGATGCCAGTAGTGTTCAGGTAGATTGTTCTGGCCGGGATGAACGCGAGTTGCCGCAAACCTATGTTGATTATATTGAGGACCCGCGTGAATACATGTTAAGCGCTGTTAATACGGTGCTGGATGTACATACCCGTATCTCTGATCTGTACAGCAAACCATATAATCAAATTGGCGAACAATTGCGTCTTATCATTGAAACGATCAAAGAAAAACAGGAAAGTGAGTTGATCAATAATCCTGAATATGGTTTGTTGCACAGCATCGCTCCTCAGCAACGTATAGGAACACGTTCCGGTGCGCCTACGCCCGACGACCTGGATGAATTGATCTCCAAAGTATGGAAACAACCCGGTTTCTTTTTATTACATCCGTTGGCCATCGCTGCGTTTGGCCGGGAGTGTACCCGACGCGGCGTACCGCCGCCCACCGTTTCTTTATTCGGATCTCAATTTCTTACCTGGCGTGGTATTCCATTAATTCCTTCAGATAAGATCGGTATAGAAGAAGGCAAAACAAAAATATTACTGATCCGCACCGGCGAAAGCCGCCAGGGTGTGGTTGGTTTGTATCAGCCAAATTTGCCAGGCGAGCAGTCCCCCGGTTTATCAGTCCGGTTTATGGGTATTAACCACCAGGCGATCGCCTCTTACCTGGTTTCCTTGTATTGTTCATTGGCCGTGTTGGTTGATGACGCCATTGCGGTGCTGGATGATGTTGAAATTGGCAAGTATCATCAATACAACTATTAATGTTTATGAGCACAAATCATCAACATACAAATGGAAAACCTGATATAAAAATGTTGGAGCAATTAGCCAACCAGTTTTTTAAATCATTGCCCAATGATTTGTCAGGTATCCAAACATACAGGTTAGATCAACCATTGACCGATAAAACGGTATTGGGAAACGGAACGTCAAATGGAGCTGTGCCTAAAAACGTTGATCTGCCCGATACGCATTTTTACAACGGTCCCATACCCAACTCTGTAGCCGGTAGTGGCATCTCGCCATCGGCACCGGATCAGGGAAAAACGTTTAATCTGAATGAACCGCAAACCAGTTTACCCGATCCTCATTTTATTGACGGACAAATACCTTCCTCGGTGGCTGGCAGCGGCATTTCACCTTCAGTGCAGCAGGTGGATCTTACTAATTCCACCTTGCAAGCATCTTCCGGAAAAAATCAAAACACCCGGTATCCTTTCGCGCCAACTCCTTTTAATTTTGAAACGCTAGGGTCATTTGATCAGCAATTACAGGAAGTGCTCACAAATATCAAATCGGTTATACCCGGTTCGCAATTGCCCGGTGTGCCTGATTTTTCAGAACCATCCTTTTATTTTTTAGCGGGTAAACAACCGTTACTGGTACCTGGCAGCAAGGGCATACCGGCCAATGCACAGGCGCCATTCGATGTAAATAAAGTGAAAGCCGATTTTCCTATTCTTCAACAAAGAATAAACGGCAGGCCACTGATATGGCTCGACAACGCGGCCACTACACAAAAACCAACACAGGTTATAGAAAGGATCAGTCATTTCTACGAAACGGAAAATTCGAATATACATCGCGCTGCCCATGAACTGGCGGCAAGGGCAACAGATGCCTATGAAAGTGCCCGTAAAAAAGTACAGGGCTTTTTGAATGCTTCCTCTGTAAATGAAATTGTGTTTGTACGCGGTTCAACCGAAGCCATTAACCTGGTGGCACAAAGTTGGGGCGATCAATACCTGAAAGCGGGCGATGAAATTATTGTCAGCCATCTTGAACATCATGCCAACATTGTACCCTGGCAACAACTGGCCGCAAAAAAAGGACTGGTGTTACGGGTTATTCCGGTAGATGATGATGGACAGGTGATACTGGAAGAATATGCGAAATTGTTGAACGCCAAAACCAGGTTAGTATCATTTACGCAGGTTTCCAATGCGCTTGGTACGGTAACGCCAGCAAAACAAATAGTGGACATGGCGCATGCCACAGGCGCCAAAGTATTGGTAGATGGGGCCCAGGCGGTATCGCATATGCGTGCCGATGTGCAGTACCTTAATTGCGACTGGTATGTCTTTTCGGGACATAAGGTGTTTGGACCAACCGGTATTGGCGTTTTATACGGCAAAGAAGCATTGCTCAATGAAACGCAACCATGGCAGGGTGGGGGCAATATGATAAAAGATGTGACTTTCGAGAAAACGGAGTATCAGCAGGCGCCGGGACGCTTTGAAGCAGGCACCGGTAATATAGCGGACGCCGTAGGCCTGGGAGCTGCAATTGATTATGTAACAAAGATTGGCATTGACCTGATCAATGAATATGAACATTACCTGTTGACATATGCTACCGGTTTGTTGCAACAAATTAAAGGATTGCGTTTGATTGGCACTGCGGCCGATAAAGCCGGTGTATTGTCGTTTGTACTGGATGGCTATAAAACCGAAGAGGTGGGCGCCTACCTGAATAAAGCAGGTATTGCTGTGCGCTCAGGCCATCACTGCGCACAACCTATTTTACGCCGGTTTGGCGTGGAAAGCACCGTGCGGCCATCCCTGGCGTTGTATAATACCTGTGCAGATATTGATGCGTTGGTGAATGCGTTATATCATATTCGCAGTAACAAATAAGTCAGCCCTCTCTTTCAGCTATTACCGGTTATAGACTTCGTCTGTAACCGGTTCCTGCCATACGGTCAACCCTTTTGTTGAGTTGGTGATGGCAATTTGAATAAATTCATGATCGCTGCTGGCGCCATGCCAGTGCGGAACATTTGGTGGGCATTTGACGACGTCACCTTTACGCAGGATCTTTTTCGGACTGCCTTTTTCCTGGTAATAGCCAATTCCGCCGGTAACCAGCAATATCTGTCCGGCCGGATGAACATGCCAGTTTGTTCTGGCGCCCGGTTCAAAGGTTACATTACCAACCTGCGTTTGATTCAGGCTGTCATTCGCTACCATTTGTTGCAGCCATGCGGTTCCTGTGAAATTATTGTTCGTGATCTTTTCTCCTTTTGGAAAAATGATAGCGGACTCCTCATTATTTGTAGTCGTGCTGTTGGTTGCCGCGTTGGCGTTTCTTCCCTTGTTTAAAAGCGTTTGCAGCACATCGTTGGCAATACGGCCATCCCTGGCGTTGACTTTGGTTTCAATGATGGAAACGAGTTCGTTCAATTGGGCGGCAGAAAGTCCATTGTGCATGCCCACGTTAAAGTGCGATCGCAATTGGTTCTCTACACCACCCAGACTGGCCAATGCCGAAATGGTCACCATTTCCCGCGTCTTGAAGTTTAGGTTATCACGACCGAATATGTCCCAAAACAAGTGCTCTTTCAGGAATTGATCAATGGCAGGGGCAAATTCGTACACTTCACCCTTCACCGGCGTTCCTATCAGCTTTGTTTGTAATTCAGTGCCCAATTCCAATTTAGATCTATTGGTTGGTACGGGATTGGGGGCTTTGCCCAATACGTCGTTAATCTCCTTTTGTTTACGTTCTTTACAAACAGCCATAAAGGTGTTGAGGGCATTCAGGCTGCGTGGGAACCCGGTATAAGCATAGAGCTGCACCAGCATTTCTTTGATCTCGTTGATGTGTAAACCGGCGTCTAATCCGTCGCTCAATGCCTTCCGCAATGCCACCTGATCACCTTTGGCAGTAAAAGCGGAAATAATAACGATCTGTTGCTCTCTGGCGTCAAAAGCCTGACTGACTTTCGCTGTTTGCTGTGCGTTAACGAGGCTTGTAAAGCCCGGTAGTAAAGCAACCAGTGCCATGAGCGCAAACAATTTCATTCTTTTCATATTATTCATTTTGTCAGCTGAAAACAGCATAAGCTGCCTTTAAAGGGCAAATTTCCCTAAAACAGGCTGCCTGGCGGGTATACCAATTACGGTTTTATGTACCATAATCACTGGGTAGGAGTGACATAAAGCGAATAATCTTTCAAAAAAATCCATTTTCTGTCACGTTTTGTCCTGTTGGGCTGTTTTATTACCAGAAGAGCATTTTAAAACATTTCAAACATTAAAACAACAGACAATGATTAGCGTAAAAGTAACCTACACAGTTAACCCTGCATTTGTGCAAAAGAACAAGGAAAACATCAACGTATTTATGGCCGATTTTAAAAATCTGGATAATAATGAATTTCGTTATACGGTCTATTTATCAGGAGATGGAAAAACATTTGTACATCTCTCGCATTATAATAATGAGTCTATTCAAAAGCAATTACTCGATGTACCCTCATTTAAAGCATTCCAGCAACAAAGGGATGAGAGTGGATTGGAAGGCCTTCCCCACATCGAGGTATTACAACAGGTTGCCACGTCATGGGAAATTATTAATTAATTCGCTTTTTAAAACTATGCTTCGTTCCAGGGATGTGGAATTTTCCCCATCTTTGGAACGTTGTTTTTTAGGAAACAGTATATTTTAATGATATGACCATACCCTACAACCATACAGAGGATCTTATAAATGATGGATTCACCATTATAGATGATATCTATACTGCAGCAGAGATCAATGCTATATTACAGGTGATTGATGAGGCCGATACAACAAAACCGACATTTAGAAAAACGAGCGATCTGTTTGCTATCCGTCAGTTCTTGAAAGAAATACCGGCGGCATCCGATGTAATTTTCAACAGCCGGTTAATCGCCCTTGTTTCACAGATCTTTGGGGATGGGTGTTTTGTGACAAAATCGATCTATTTTGACAAACCAGGACAATCAAACTGGTTTGTTGCTTATCATCAGGACTTAACCATATCTGTTGACAAAAGATTAGATGTGGATGGTTTCGGTCCCTGGACAGTTAAACAGGATCAATATGCTGTTCAGCCGCCACTGGAGATCTTAGAAAGTAACTTTACTATTCGCATCCACCTCGATGATACAGATGAAAACAATGGGGCATTAAAAGTAATTCCAACGTCGCATGCAAAGGGCGTTTATCGCCCTGAGACCATTGACTGGACAATTGAAAAGGAAACAATCTGTACCGTAAAAAAGGGAGGTGTTATGATTATGAAGCCTTTGCTGCTTCACGCCTCAAACAGATCAACAAATAACAATAAAAGACGTGTAATACATATTGAATTCAGTAACCGTTCTTTGGGTCATAACCTGCAATGGTCAGAGAAACAAAGCCTGCCGTTAACACGCATTTAATTCTCATTCATTTTCTGTCGTATTATTAATAAACCGCAGGTTAAATCCGCCCTGCTGTTCGTAATAATAGCTCTGGCGCATTTTGCTATACACGATGGGCGCGCCCTGCTCTTTCATAAATGAAAGATATTCATATAATAAGCTCTCAGAAATATGAAGCTTTTGCGCTAATTGTTTGGGTGTTCCGGTTCCTTTCTTTCGGATAAGGCGGTCAATATTTTCCAACCGGTTGAAATATTGCTTTGGCATATTTTGAAAAATTACGTCTATAGAAATATAACGCAATTATTCGAAAAAATGCCCCATGACAAGTTGAAAAATCAATTTGCCATTACCGTTATCAAATAGGCCTGCTCATATATGCTACATCAATCCACACTCCAATAATACCGGAGTGGAAAATAGTATAATAAGAGGGCGCCGGGAATGACGCCCCCGGTTATCAGATTTGCAGAAATTATAATGGATATAACACCGCAGCAGCCTGTTTGTCTTTCGTAGACAACACAGTAGCGCCGCTGCCGCACTGACCGCCGTTCATAATCGATGAGGCATCGGTGCCGCCAACGCCGGGTACTGCAGTAGCAGAAGACTCGCCACGTGCTGCCCAATTGGTATGCCGTAATGATACATTGTGGCCCATTTCGTGGCAAATGGTGCGTGACCGTTGCGCAAAACTGTTGCCGGCTATATATGCTTTGTTGATCCAGATGGGGGCACCTGCATTGCCACCAGAGGGGAAAGTGCCTTGTCCGCATACACCACTGCCCAGGTTGCTGTTTACGATCCGCACATCATAGGTGCCGGTAACCTTTGTCCAATGAATGCGGGAATTAGGAACAGTGTTCCATTGGGTAATGGCCGCGTCGATCTCTGCAGTCATGGAAGTCATAGACGCATCTACAAATAAACGGATATTGGTCGCTTTGGTTTGCGTAACAAGACTACCTGTGTAGTATTGTTCTGGTCTCACTTTTTCCGTTGGTACGGTCATGTTCTTGGGGAAGGCAATATCTTCCTCCACAATGAACATATCTGGTTTGTCAACGATCTGATCGGCCGGAAATCCCAGGTCAAGGATGTACGCATACACCTTGGCGGCATTGTCGTCCTGGTTGGGTGTTGAATCGGTGCTGGCTGTTTTTTTACAGGCTGCGAAGCCAATAGCAATAAGGATTACGAGCGGAAATAGTATTTTCCTCTTCATGTGACTTAAGTTTTAAATAATAAATTAAATGTAGCACCGTAAAGTTATAGGAGGAGATTCCGGTATTACTGGAGCGTGCAAACGATTTTACAAGTCAGCGTTGCTGATGCGAATTTTTACGGGGTAATTGCAGGAGATATATTAATGCACTAAATGCACGATCCGCTTATATAAATCGGCAAATTCAAATGGTTTGGTCATGTAGTCATTCATGCCGGCATGCAGGCATTGCCATTGTTCATCCTTCATAGCGGTGGCCGTCATGGCAATGATAGGTGTTGTAAGGCAAAGCCGGTGGCGGATATACCAGGTAGTGGCATAGCCGTCCATTTTAGGCATTTGAAGATCCATGATGATCAGATCGTACGTATTGTTTTGCTGTAGAAATTGAACGGCTTCCTCGCCGTTATTGGCAATGGTTACGGTTCCGCCTGCTTTGCGTAACACAAATTCGATCAGCTTCTGGTTTATTTCATTGTCTTCTGCTACCAGCACTTGTTTGCCTGCCAGCAACCAGTTGTATTCCTGCGTGCTTTTGTGTACAGGCACTTCCGGGGCCGGTTGGCTGCTTATGCCATAGGGGAGATGGAATTGAAAGGTAGACCCTTTACCCACCGTACTGCTAACAGTAATATCGCCGCCCTGTAATTTCAGTAATTGTTTACAGATCGTAAGGCCCAGGCCGGTGCCGCCAAATCGCCGGGAGATGTCTTCTCCGGCCTGTGAAAAACTGTCGAAGATATAAGGTAAACTTTCTGCCGGAATACCCACCCCGGTGTCCCTTATCTCAAATGATACCATGATGATATCGGTTGTTTGTTCCAGTATACGAACCGCAACATCGATCTGTCCCTGGTTGGTGAATTTGATGGCGTTACTGAGCAGATTATTCAGTACCTGGCTTAACCGGTGCGGGTCGCCAATAACACAATCGGGAAGAGCGGGGTCTATGGTTACCTGAAGCGGCAGTCCTTTTGTGTTGAGGGAATGCGCAAAAAGCGATAGGGTATTGTTCAATACTTCCTGTATGCTGAGTTCGATCTTTTCCATATGCAGCTTACCGGCTTTTATTTTAGAGAAATCAAGAATGTCGTTGATAATCACAAGCAGGGTATTGATGGAACGTTTTATCATGCCCGCCATGTCGTGCTGTTTATCTGTTAGCGGCGTTTCCAGTAACAGGTCGGTCATGCCTTTGATACCATTCATAGGCGTTCTGATCTCATGGCTCATATTCGCCAGAAATTGTTCCTGCATTTGTTTGGCTTGTTGCGCTTCCTGAATGGCCAGAATGAGTTGTTGCTGGGTGGCTTTATGACGGGTAATGTCTTTGTTAAGCATCAACAATATGATGACCACAAAGAGAAAAGCGGCCGTTCTGCCGATCAATAAGCCATACGTTGTTCGCTGGTTGGCCAGTTCATTGGCCGTCTTTCTGTCAGCCAGCAGCTTTTTTTCTTCCTGTACCATGGATTGCAGTAGCTGCCTGGTATCGGTGCCGGACCTTTTTTGGTCAACATAGGTATGCAGCAGCTGTAAGGAGGAGCGGAGGTCGTTATTTTCTTTGGTAAGTTGTTGCAGGGAGTGAAGGTAGCGTGGGGGAAGGGTTTCGGAGGTAACTACGGCCGTGATGGTTTCCTGAAGGGTCTGAATGATCTCGTAGGTCTGATTGATGCGGGCATTGGTTCTTTCAATGGTCTTTTTACCGGTATAGATAAACCAGCTTGCAATGGCAAGCGAGATGATTGAAAACAATAATAACCATGTTATCTTTCGGTGTATAACAATGCTACGCTTCAAGGTTGGCCTCATGGGTTTAAACCATTCCGGTCAGGATCCGGGATGGTCCTGCATTATAATGCAGTTTCAGCGTATTTATTGTTATTACCTCAGAAATTGATCGTGATTATGCCAGGTTTAAATAGGTTAAAACAAAAGAAATAGCCTGACGACTATTTCTTTTGGGGTATTATTTTAGAATTTATAAGCAAGACCCAGCGTCAGATACGACACGCCATACCCTAATTCGGCAAAAGCGCCTAGTTTCTCAGTAAACAGGTACCGGCCGCCTACATAAGCAGAAAAACCAACGGTACTTCCATAATTTCCTGATAAATGAGTAGAAGAAGAACCATTGGAACTGAACTTGTAACTAAGGATATTGTACGATAACATCAATCCGCCGTAAACATCGAATTTTTCATTGTTGATGCCATTGTAGTGATATGCGCTGCGTACGCCGATCACTGTATAATTCCATTTCTCCGAATAGTTGTAAGAACCGGAGCTGCCCGAATATTTGTATCCTTTCACCCCGGCATATCCGCCCAGGCTAATTACGCCGGGACCGCCGGTTTCCCAGATCCCTTTTTCATATTGAAGACTGAGCCCCGGTGTTTGTGAGCCATAGGAAAAGCTACCGAAATGGCCGCCCAGGCCTACACCGGCGCTGATCACATTGGTTCCTTTTTCAAAAAACTGTGCATGTGTGGTGATTGTACAGAGAGTTGCTGCTAATAGTACTAATGCTATCTTTTTCATTCCGTTTTTTATGAGTTATTGAGTAATCTGTTTTTAGTTCTCAGTTCAAAGTCTCAGTTCTCATCTCCGTTAAAATACATGCCCCAGTGAAGGCACTGTGAGCACTCCGTTGTTGTCTGCAGTACCATTGGAACTTTTAACCACGCTGCCACCGGAATAGATCTTGAGAAAAGCGGTTTGTCCTACCACGCCGTAGGTTGTGATAGCTGAGCCAATGCCAACGGAAAGGATCTTGCTGTCGTAGGAAACTTCTTTCGACCAGGGAATGGTTACATCGTTATAGGTCTGGCTACCGCTTTCATTGTCGCTGATAATAATGTGAAATTTTCCTGTAAACGTGCCGGTAAGCTCGTACTTCACGTTTTTGGGGGAATTGTTGTTGCCTTTGTCTTTTTTACAGCCTGGCAATGCAATAACAAGGAGGGCAAATGCCAAAACCGGCAGGGAGAGTTGCTTGAGTGTTTTCATACCTAATGTGTTTGATAAATTTTGTTCAAAATTATCATGGCATCAAGGCGTAACATATACCTGACACTGAGTAATTTGATCTACTGGTTTTCAGGTATATTTA
>DASUVL010001020.1:0-4284 GCA_036379015.1 Niastella sp. | reverse complement strand
CCATTGTCGGCGTATGCCATGGAACTGTATACCGTGATCTATAACCTGCTCGATATTCCTTTAGTACTTACTGTGTTTTATTTTTCTACTTCTTCTAATGCAGTTAAAAAGTTCACTAAAATTGTTGCACCGGCTTTATTGTTGACCGGACTGGTAAACTGTATTATCCGGGGCTTTACTTCCGATGCGCTGGAGTATGTACTGGGCGTGGAATTACTCATTGTGTTAGGTGTGATCATTTGGGAGATCATTCTGAAATTGCAACAGATCAAATTAACCGGTCATGCCAAAGGATTGCTGTTGATTTGCGCAGCCCTGTTTTTTGAATACGGTACATTCGTTGTTATCTATATATTCGATTATTTGCTGCCAGGTACTTCTACTTCTACCGATAACTTCCTCGTGTATTATCTATCTTCTCTTGTAGCGCTTCCGGTAGCTATCTGCGGGTTCTTGATCAAGGGTATTAAAACGCCGCCACCCGTGGCTGATCGCGTAGAGAAAGCATTCTCCAGGGGCATTCGCGAATGGTCAATGGCGAATGGTGAATGATGAAATGCTAATGTGATAATTAGCTGATGTGCTATATCCGTGAATGGTCAATGGTGAATGGTGAATAGTGCTGCACGCAGTTAAAGTATTAAGTGGTAAGTGATATGTGGTAAGTAAATACAGACCCCATTGCCCAAAGTCAGCGTTCAAAATTTAGCGTTTTGCATTTTACTTAAGACTTACAACTTATTACCGACAACTTTTTGCCTCGTTGCCTTTTCAAAGCAATTGCGAATGAGCGTTGGGAGCCTTTGGGAACTTGATTTTTGTTTTTTGGTTCTTCCTCGTTGCCTTTATGCCTTTTTGCCTCGTTGCCTTTGCATTGCGTCCTTATTGCCTTTTACAAATTAATGATCGCATATGCAGTCTCACTAACGTACGGGCCGCCGGGATAGCGTGCTGTATAATCAAGGTTGATCCAGTATTGTCCGTTTTGTTCGTGGTAGTACATGTTGTCGATGGCTTCGTTGCCAAACAGGTGGATAACGGCTTGTTGCATCATCTCGAACTGTTTCTCGTCCCCACACAACAATTCCGGGTATAAGTGGCCGTCTGTTAAGATCATGCGGCAATGAGCGCCTATTGCCTTCATGCACGATACCATCAAAATGGTGTGATCGTCGCAATCGCCGCCCAAACCATTCTGGATGGTTTCCCGGGCAGTGGCGAAGTATTCATCCCTTTCTGAGTCGGATACATACTTGAAATGGCTGTTAACGTACTTGAACAGCGATAATACCCGTACCTGCGAACCATACTTGGGGTAATATTCATCAAACGACTCTAATGAGTGTTTTACAGAATAATTGCGAACTACCGAATCGGTAGCAATTACTTTTGATTGAAGTGTTTTTACCGTTTTGGTCAACGGACCGTCAAAAAAGGTTGGACGTAAAACCAGGTCTATTTCTTTTTGCTCTTTTTTACCCCAGTTATTTTGTACCATGGTCTTATAATCCCTGATCATATTACCAAAACCGTATCCGTTGGTAAGCTGGTTATAGATGAGTACCAATACCAGTAAACCCACGGCGGGTAACAGTAAAAAACGGAATAACCTGAGCGTGAGGAAAGTAAGCGTAGCTGCGAGTATAATTGAAACCGTAAGGTCAAGGTTCCAGTCGCCAAGTACTAATGGCGGAATGTAGCGGTTTATTAATGGCGCCAAGGGAATTACTGCCAGTATGCTTATTACAACCAGCAGCACTTTTCGGGTATGGCTATATTTATCCTGGGCTTGGTTCATAACGCACGTAATTTACAGAAAACGAAAGTTCATCCATTTTTTTTGTATGGCAAGTGTTAAAGCTTTCTGTATTTTAACCGGTAATGATTTATCCTGATAACGCAGTAAAGCATTGCATGGAGTGATATCAGGCGCTTACCGACAGCTAACCGAAATTGCATCCCAAAAAAGGGTGAAACAATATGGCAGCTGCTTAAGCAAACTTAAGCAAAAAAATGCGCAGAATGAAACCCTTTACAATATAAAAGTAAAAGGTTTAAAGGAGTCATCTCACCATCATTTTCAGTTAACCTAAGATCATAAATACATGAAAAGTGAGATAACCACTTTAAACCTTATTCCTTACAAGTTAAAGTAATAAATTACTCATCATCTTCTTCCTCATAATAAGCATCCTGATTGTCATTGTAAACGGCTTCCCATTCTTTCACTTTTTCATCGCTCAACAATTCAAGGATGTCAAAAATCGGGTCAGCTTTCTTTTTCCACACCAATACCGGCATATCCTCATATTGGGTAATATACAGGCACTGGTCAGTTTCTACCGTTATTTTAATGAGTGAAACAGGTTCGTCTTCTTTTTCCTGTATCAGATAATAACAGCCGGGCTCTAATAATGCATATGAATACATACTAATATCCTCCACCTTTTTTAATGTTTCAAAAAAGAAGAAATAACAGGTTGCAAGCCGAACTAAATGGGTAGTGTACGTGCTTCGTTCTACAGAATTTAATAGGTCGGTTCCATGTAGTAAGTATGGGATGGGTAGTAAAGTTTCCCGGAACGCGTACACGCCAAAATTAGGATAAATAATCACACCGGCCGTAATCCCGGTGCCTGCCAGCACGAATTTATAATTTATTAAAACTTGGTTATTGAAGATCAGTTAGTTACGTTTTTTTAGCCATTTAGCATGCAATGATTAATTGATGAAATTTAAATTTTTGGCCAGGCTGTTTAACAGTAATTTTTGGCATCGGTTTTAATGGCTGGCGAGCCGGCAAAAATGCCATTTACCTGTCAATATGGAAGGAATTGGGTTAGTGGATCTCTTACCGGTCGGTAATAAGTATTTAGCCAATCTCACAAGCACCTGACAGGGACCTCACAGGGACCTCGTAGGTACTTTTAAGGAAAATTCTCCTGGTCAGGTACTGGCCAGGTGCGGGAAAAGTGCTTGTTTTTTTGGGGATTCATGTTTGAAATAAATTATATTTATAGTCTAATCAATACCAAATATTATGGCAAGGTTTACACAGGGTATTAATGGCCCATTCCAGGGCAAAGTTGGTACCGTAATAGGCGCAACATGGAAGGGGATCCCATATATGCGGGCACTGCCCAAAAAGCGCACTAGTGAACCAAGTATGTTGGAAATGACCAACCGGAAAAAGTGGGCATTATCGCAACGCTGGCTAAAACCCGTTGTTGATTTTGTTCAGATAGGCTTTAAGGGATATAGCCTGAAATCGGAAGGATTTGTTGCCGCCAAGTCTTATTTATTAAAGAATGCTTTTGAAGGCGAAGCGCCGGATATATACATTAACCCTGCATTGGTAAAAGTAAGTTTCGGGGATTTACCATTACCCGAAACCATGCAGATAACTAGCCATGACGGCAAGCTTGTACATCTTTCCTGGGATACAACCTTTTCAGAAGGAAAGGCGCATGAGGGTGATCAGATAATGCTGGTAGCTTATAATATTGAAGCAGAATTAGCCAATTGTAATTTGTTCGGCCAGTTAAGAAAAACGGGGGCCGATGTGGCGAGGTTGCCTTCAAGCAAACCCGGTACTTACCACCTGTATGCTGCATTTATTGCACATGACCGCAGCCGGCAATCGGACAGTATTTACCTGGGAACCGTTGAGCTATAAATGCTATCACGTTCCATTTTCTTATAGCTTTTACATACAAGCCTGCACTTTGCCCCGCACCAGCTGAATACCGCGCACCTTTTGGTTTCGCACGGTGTGAACAGACAACTGCAGGCGCCGGGCAATCTGTTTGTTACTGAGTCCGCCCAGGTAGCTTAACAAAACAATTTTGCGACATTGAACCGGTAATGCTTCCACGATGTAATAAACATCTCTTAATACTTCTGATTGAGTGATCTCAGTTAATACGGAATCATCGAATTCATCTGCGAGGATGCGAAGGTCGGCATTTAGACGGGCCTGCTTTTGTAGTTTAAGCCGGTGATTAATACAGGCATTGCGGGTGCTGATGTATAAAAATGCTTTCACGGCATACACTGAATTGAAATTATGTTCCTTTTGCCAATACTTCATGAATATCTCTGCTACAATATCTTCGGCTGCTAACGAATTGGGCAGCAGTCTGCGGGCAAAAAATACCAACGGATTATAAAAACGATTGTAGATACTGGCAAGGGCTACGGACTCATCCTCATGCCATTGTACTACACCGTTACAAGGGTGCGGTATGTGCATACAAAAGGTTTACTGGTTATGATAAATAGGCA
>DASUVL010001019.1:0-4813 GCA_036379015.1 Niastella sp. | reverse complement strand
AGCTGCTATTAAATCATTTAGATCTGGCGGAAGCAACATCACTTGATGCTGGTGGTTGCTCTTAAACACGACCGTTAATGTTTTACCTCTTGCCATACCCCTAAAAACAACACGGCCATTACTTATTACTAAACTCAAAAGTCTTTTAGTTATACAGTGCTTTTGTGGATAAACCCACCCTAAAAACTGAAAACAAAAAAGGCCGCCTCAAAATTACTTTTGAGACAGCCTCTTTATTATTTAGTAAGCTATAACTTAATCCTGAATGTTATACATCTTAGCTACTTCGCTATAAGGCAATTTCTGAAGGTCAGCAACGCGAGCCTGGTTATTTCCAGGTATAATAACATAACGAATAGCTGATCCGTTAGCATTCATCGAAGCTATGGGGTCCGTCCCAGTATCCGCGTCTGCTAAAAATGCAAGATAGTTTTGTTTGTATATAAAGCCACCCTGGATCTCAAAAATATCTCCGTTAATATCCTGGTCTCTGAGTGGATTCACATCGTCTCTGTCAACCGGTACTATGTAACCACCCCGGTTCTTATAATACATCAAAACGATCCCCTTATTTACAGCATCAGCAGTTAAAGCTGTTGCAGGCAACTCTTGCTTGTAAGTAAAATTGCCTTCACCTAACCATCCACCACCTGTATTAGCCACCACGTTCACATCGATCCAGGCAGAATAAATAGCACCAGCGCCATCACATACATATTTGATCTGTGTGGTAGTTACTTCGGTGTCTTCCAGCGTTCCGTCATTATTAACATCGATACCTGTTTCAAATTTGGTACCGCCATACGTACAATTTGAACCAGCCGCTTCTTTGGTGGTTCTGGTCAACATTGTTTTACCATCGTCGCCATCTTTTGAACAACTAGCAAAAAAAAGGGTAGCACTTAAAACCATTAATGAACAATACTTCATTTTCATAAAGAACATTTATATTATAGGGTTAAAAAACAAACTAACAGGTCTATTCATTACAGGGCAATAACATGCTCTTGCGATACAACTCATTCCATGCAAGTGCGCAGGAAAAAGTGTCGCATTAAAAGCAACTGGTTTTTATCGTTATGTTATGAGGCTAAGTAAGATCCGCGAATGGAAGGACTTTAGGTCTAAGACGAACATAAGAATTTACGTCTAACAGGGAGGGGCTACAAATCATTTTCATAGAATAAATAAATTTGATATCGGATGCGGGAGCAAAATACAAACATAGTTTGAATATTAAGACGCTACTTAATATCTGCGTCAAATTCGCCCAAAAGCGTGCAGTTTTGGCCAATAAGTGAGCATTTAAGTCCGGAAAATGGGAAACGGATGGGTGTAAAACAACATGTAAAAGTTTACCGGATCAATGTAACCGTTCCCTTCCTTCTAACAGCATTCCCTTTGCCATCCAGTCCTTCTGCCATCCACACAAATGTGCCTGAGGCTTGTAGTACATGGCTGATTTCGCCGCTCCATCCCCTGGAAGGATCTTTGGTACTAAATACCAATTGCCCCCAGCGGTTATAAATATTAAAATATTTGAATTCTTTTATGCCAACAGGAGTTGCCCGCAATACATCGTTATGGCCATCGCTATTGGGACTAAAAGCGTTAGGCACGTATATTTCGGGACCCTTGTATACTTTAATATTTATTGCATCTGTTCCGCTACAGCCTTGTGGTGTGGTTGCCATTACGGTATATGTCATGTTTCTATCAAGCAAGGCTACTGGGTTTTGTGCAGCACTATTATCTAACCCAAAAGATGGCGACCATACATATTGCGTGAATCCGCTATTATTTACATCTTTTGCCTGCAAACTAAACGGCTGATCCATGACAATGGAAGTATCGTTGCCTGCAAAAACTTTTGCCGGAGGTGTAACGGAGATAGTGACCGTTGAAGGCTGTATCGATTGGCAACCATTGCCATCGGTTACTGTCAAAGCATATGTGGTTGTTGACGACGGATGCCCTACAATTGGATCAGCAATAGCAGCATCGCTTAAATAAGCAACGGGCGTCCAATTATAACTCAACCCTCCTGCCCCACTAAGCTGAGCACTTTGGCCATAACATATCGTTGTTCCATTACCGGCATCGGCGACCGGTGCCGGTTTAACAAAAACGGTTACAGACTCCATTTTAACACATACTCCCAAACTTACCACCACATTGTACGTAGTTGTTGTAGCCGGTGACGCTGAAGGATTTAATATGGAAGGATTGCTGAGACCTGTCGATGGTGACCAGTTAAAGCTGTTGCCGTTGGAAATACAGTTAAATACGGTAGACGAACCCTCACAAATAGTGGGATTAACGCCTGCATTAAATAAAAGGTTATCTGTAATGGGAACAGCAACAACCTGCGTAGCAAGGCATCCATTGGCGTCTTTCACCGTAGCAACATAATCTGATCTGGGGAGCCCGCTGAATACATTGCTGGTTGAAAAAGTTGCCCCGTTATCTATGCTAAACTGGTACGGCGTTGTGCCGCCTACTGCGGAAATAGTGATCGTTCCTTCGATATTGGTGCATAAAGCAGGCGTACTGGTTGCATTTACCTGAGGCCCTGTTGTATTGTTTACCGTTATGGTAGTATTGTTAATTTTACCTGCCACGTCCCGGGCCCACACGGTGTAAGTGCCCGCCCCTACACCCGTAAAAGAATTACCTGGTTGAAAGTTTACTCCATCTATTGAATATTGGTAAGGCGCTGTACCATTTGAAACCGAGATAACAATGCTTCCGTTACTATTACCACACGTTGAGTTGGTGGCAACAGCTGATACGCTTATGCAGGCATTGTGTACTTTAATAGTTGCCGTGGACGTAAATGCCAATGCATCTTTTAACGTAATAGTATAATCACCAACATCAAGGCCTGTAAAAACATTATTGGTTTGAAAATTCACTCCATCGATTGAATACTGAAAAGGTGGTGTTCCTTTTGTTGCTGAGGCGGTTATGGTCCCGTCATGAAGCTGGCATGTTTCGCCTGTTGCTGCCAGAGATACCTGCGGGCAGGGGTCATTCACCGTGGCTCCTTTTGAGACAGTTCGGTTAAAAGCATCTTTGATCGTGACCGTATAGTTGCCCGAAGCCAATCCGCTAAAAACATTGCCCGGCTGGTAATTAATACCGTCTATAGAATAGGTGTAAGGTGGATTTCCATTTCTGGCAGTAATAGTAATTGAGCCGTCATGTTGTTTACAGGCTGCATCAACGGCAACATAAGTAAAATCAAGACGGCAGGCATCAAACATCTGAATTTTGTTCACTCTTGTAAATCCTGTGGCATCTTTTACAGTGATAGTATATACTCCAGGTGCAAGGTTGTTAAAAGAATTACCGCTCTGAAAATTTATTCCGTCGATTGAATACTGATATGGTGGTGTTCCTCCATAAATACCATTTACTAAAATAAAACCTGGGAATTCGCAAGAAACATATCCAGAATAAACCCATGCATAAACTACCATAGAGCAATTATAATCTCTCAAATTAACCTTGGTAGTGCCAATACATCCATTGGCGTCCATAACATAAAACAAATAGTCTCCATTGGCCAGACCTGTAAAAACATTGCTTGATTGATAATTGTCATCCATATAAAGACTGTATTGATATGGAGGCGTTCCACCAGTGGCGCTTAATGCAACACTTCCGTCTCCATTACACGAAGACGGATTGTTTACATTAGTAGCAGTTAACAATGGAGGGGTTTGGGTGAATAATGTTACAGATGAAAGAAAAGAACTTGTTGCATCTCTAACGACAAGGCTATACCTCCCCGGACGCAAACCGGAAAAATAACCGGTATTTTGCAAATTGCCATCCACAGAATAGGTATAAGGGGGTGTGCCCGTAGCTGTAATCAATACAATGCCGTCGGAACCGCCGCAGGAAGGCTCGGTAATTGTTACGTCTACTTTAAGACTTTGTGAATATAAATAATTGACAGAGAGACATGTCAATAAAACAGTTGAAAGAAAACGGGGCAGGGTCAGTTTAGGTACACGCATTGGACAGTTAATGAATGGCTATGCCACATTTGCGGGTTCAAGATACTATTTTACCTGTCAAAAACAAACCGCAGCAGATGAGAAAAATAAACGGCATATGCTATACATTTGTACCCACAATATCAATCTAAATATGTCGAAGTTATCATTAAATATACCTCATACTCAGACACAGGAAGAAGCATTGAGTCGCGTTAAACAATTACTGAGCCGCTTACAGGAAGAACAAAAAGGCACAGTTACCAATGTACAGGAAAACTGGGATGGTGCGAACGGCAGTTTCAGTTTTTCAGCCAAGGGTTTTAATATTGCCGGTACTTTACAGGTAACAGAAAATGAAGTGCACCTGGAATCGGACCTGCCTTTTGCCGTATCTCTTTTTAAGGGACAAATTGCGTCCATGATCACTGAAAAAGCAAAGACATTGCTTGCGTAAGCAGGCAATATATTAGGGATGGCCCAGGCCCTACAAGCAAAATTATCGGATTAACACAAAACTACCTTTGTCCCTTATGGTAGTCCCGGGGAGATCTTTTCCCTCAGCTACCCACAAATATGTACCGGTTTGTTGCAAAACGCCCTTCCAGGCGCCACCCCATCCATCATTCAGCTTTTTTGTTTCTGCGATTTTTAAAGGCGTCGAATTCGACCACTTGTCCAGGTCAATGGAACTACCACAAAACAAAAAGCAGGGTGACGGCTTTTTGTTAACGGCACCTTAGGAGTTACACATATCAATCGTTCAAAAGTAGCACATATTAAATTTCATAAACCACTTTTTGATATTC
>DASUVL010001018.1:0-7553 GCA_036379015.1 Niastella sp. | reverse complement strand
GTAGCTGACAGCGTAGAATCATTGTTTGGCGGTAAAGCTTCCCGCGCATTTACCCATCAGCAGCTGGAGCAAGCCATTAAAAGCACTATACACGAAGAAGAAGAACAACGAATACTGGCCGGTATTTATAAGTTTCCCAATATTACCGTAAAACAGATCATGCGCACCCGGCTCGATGTAAACGGTATTGAATACGAGGCCACCTTTCAGGCCCTGAAAAGAAAAGTAGAAGAACTGCATTACTCCCGCTTACCGGTGTACCGTAAGAGCCTCGACGATATTGTTGGAATTGTGCATACAAAGGACCTTTTGCTGCATTTGAATGAGCCTGATAATTTCGACTGGCACATTGTTGTTAGGCCGCCCTTCTTTGTACACGAACAAAAACATATTGAAGACCTGCTGAAAGAATTTCAAAGCAGGCATATACACTTTGCCGTGGTAGTTGATGAATTTGGCGGAACCAGCGGCATTGTTACCCTGGAAGATATTCTCGAAGAGATCATTGGCGATATCAGGGATGAATTTGATGAAGAAGAAACAGGTATCAAGAAGATAGATGACAATACCTATATTTTTGAAGGTCGTACCATGATACACGATGCCTGCAAAATTATGAATTTGCAGGAAGACACCTTCGACCAGGTAAAGGGCGACAGCGACTCCATGGCCGGGTTAATGCTGGAGTTGGTAGGTGAAATTCCAAAAGTAAATGATACCGCTACTATAGGTGACTTTGATTTTATTGCCCTGGAGGTTGAACGTAACCGCATTCGTAAAATAAAAGTAACTATCAATATAAAACAGGATAAGCAGATGAGTTAAATGGTTACAAGTTACAGGTCCCATGGTTTGAATTGCCTGTAACTTGTCCCTACACGTCGAGAGCAACCTGAAATCTGCAACCAATAGAATATTTGAATGAAAACATTGTTGATAAAGTACGTTCCCCTTATTGTTTTACTGGTATCTGTAATAGCCTGTAACAGTACGTACACACCCAAAAGGAAAGGATATTTTAAAATCGATTTTCCCAAACATGAGTACAGGGCGTTTGATCAACCCGGCTATCCTTACACATTTGAATACCCGGTTTATGCATCAGTCATAAAGGACACGACCTTCTTTGAAGATAAACCTGAGAATCCTTACTGGATCAATATCGACATTCCCCGTTTTGGCGGAAAAATCTATATAAGCTATAAAGAGATTGGGAAGAGCGACCTGAATAAACTGGTGAACGACGCCTATAACATGACCTACAAGCATAGCACGCGGGCTACTGAAATTGTTGATTCACCTATACGAACAGCATCCGGGGTAAGCGGGGTGTTTTTTTCAGTAGGAGGCAATGCGGCCACCGCCAAACAATTTTTTGTAACCGACTCTGTAAAGCACTTTTTACGCGGCGCTTTGTATTTTGATGCCAGTCCCAATGAAGATTCGCTGGGCGTGGTAAATAATTTTTTGCAGGATGATATGAAACACCTTATCAATACGTTCAGGTGGAAATAGTTATAAAGGTGAGTCGGTAAGTGGCCGGTGGCAGAGGCAATGTATTCGGCCCCTCATATGATTCTTTATGTTTAAATTTACGCTTTAAAACATTTTACGTGATAGTAGTAGAAAAAGTGTTGATCAGTGATGAAATAGCCGAAGCACAATTTGTGTGCGATTTAACTAAATGTAAGGGTGGATGTTGTGAAGAAGGGGATGCAGGGGCGCCGCTCGAAGATGCAGAGCTGGATATTATGGTTGACCTGTTTGAAAAAGTAAAGCCCTACCTTACTCCGGCTGCTATTGCAGAAATTGAGCGTAAAGGCAAATATGTTTATCATAAGGAATTTGGCTGGGTAACACCCACATTAGGTGGCGATAATGAGATTTGTGTATACGGATCACGCGATGAAAAGGGCGTCATTAAATGTGCCTTTGAACAGGCTTATAACGATGGCGTAATTAACTGGAAAAAACCAATAAGCTGTCATTTCTTTCCCATCATTCAAAAAAGCGGCAAAAAAGGCGATTACGATCGTATGAATTACGAACCCCGCCCCACATTGTGCAGCCCGGCCTGCTCTTTAGGAAAAAAATTAAAAGTGCCGGTATATAAATTTTTAAAGGAACCCATTGTTCGCAAGTATGGAGAAGCCTTTTATACTGCATTAGATAAAGCAGCCACAGAATATTTTACTGAAAAAAAGTAAATAAGTAATTTCTACTAAGGTCCCCGAAAGCTAATGGATTTGGTAACAATCGGGATAGCGCAGGATTGTAAACCGAAAGGATACGATGACCTTAGACCTGCAATTTTGAATCTGGTCCTCAGAACTATAAAAAGATCATATGAGCGAACATGCTGATTCTTTCATGGCAAAAAGCACCATTAAGGCTGCTGATCTGGACCACCGGAGAAAAGTAAGTTTTAACATTAGCAAATATAATGCTACTGTACCCCTGGGCAAACAGCAGTTTACAGATGTTCACCTGGCGCGGGAAAGAGCAAAAAATATAAAATGGAAGGCCATCGAAAAGCTCGATGAGTACCTTGAACAATTTGAAGCCAATTTAACAAGGCGCGGCGGGAAAGTGATCTGGGCTGAGAATACCCAACAGGCCCTGGATGCGGTACTGGCTATTTGCAAAGCGAAGAGCTGCAAAACGATCGTGAAGAGCAAAAGCATGGTGACGGAAGAAATTCACCTGAACGATTTTTTAGAGGAGCATGGCATTGAAAGCGTGGAAACCGACCTTGGCGAATATATTCAGCAATTAGATGGCGAGCCACCTTATCATATTGTTACCCCCGCCATGCATAAGAGCAGGGAAGACATCGCTAAGTTGTTTGCAGAGAAATTGCATGTACCACCTAATTTGTCTGCAGAACAGCTGACCCTGGTTGCCAGGGACAGATTGCGGGAGAAATATGTACAGGCTGAAGTGGGCGTTACCGGTGCTAATTTTATATTGGCCGATATAGGAGGTGTAGCGGTGAGTGAAAATGAAGGAAATGCACGGTTAAGCAACGCGTTCCCCAAAACGCATATCGTTATTACAGGCATTGAAAAGGTTATTCCTTCAATGAATGACCTGGCGCTGTTCTGGCCTTTGTTGGCAACATATGGAACTGGTCAGTGGATCACTTCCTATAACACCATTATTTCAGGACCCAGACAGCAAGGCGAACCAGATGGTCCTGATGAAATGTATGTAATACTGCTCGATAATGGCCGTACGAATATCCTGGCCAACGAAAGGACCCGGGAGAGCTTGTATTGTATCCGGTGCGGCGCCTGTTTAAATGCCTGCCCGGTGTATAAAAACATTGGTGGTCATGCGTATGAAACTACGTATAGCGGACCCATTGGTGCTGTTATTACGCCACAATTGAAAGAACTGGGCGAATGGAAACATTTAAGCTATGCCTCTTCTTTATGTGGTAATTGCACGGAGGTGTGTGCTGTAAAGATCAATCTGCATGAAATATTGCTCGAAAACCGGCATGATGCCGTAGAAAGCGGCGCAGCGGCATGGGGCGAAAAAATAGCCTGGAAAGTTTGGAAGCAGGCCAGTTTGCACCGGGGGATGATGAATATGGGCAATCAGAAATTAAAAAACTGGATGGTAAATAAAGTATTTAAGGGTTGGACCCACAGCAGGGCCGACCTGAATTTTGCCGGCAAGACATTTAATCAGATGTGGCGGGAGAAAGAAGGGAAGAAAGGGAATTAGGAATTGAGATTACATGATTCTCTGCACATCAGTAATAAACATATGCAAAAAGTCAACTTTTTAAGTTGACTTTTTTATTTTGCAGCATTATTGATGCTACTTCTTTATACCCATACCATCACGTCCCGGCTGCAATACATTGTTGATTTTATTAGTAATGAGTTATTTGACGAAGCGATACAGATCACTACCGATAAGGCGTATTATAATGCCTCAAAACAACCCCGTTTAAACTATTCCGCTCAGGCATTTTCTGAAGAGGAATGCTTTATCCGTAACACCCCATTGCTTTTTGAGACCGGCGTTCGCCCACAAACCATTTCGTGTTTTGAAGTCAATTTTCACAAGGCTTTTTTTGAAACCGAAGGGGATTTTCCATTCGATATATTAGCAGCATCATTTTACCTGCTTAGCCGGTATGAAGAATATTTGCCGCATGAAAAAGATGAATACGGCCGGTATGCCCATACCAACTCGCTCGCTTTTCGCGAACATTTCTTACCGCAGCCTTTGATCAATTACTGGTTGCATTCGTTCAGGAAAACATTACAATATAAATTCCCCACGCTTATATTCAAACAAACACAATTCAAATGTTTGTTGACGTATGATATAGATATAGCCTGGTCGTATCTGCATAAAGGCTGGAAACGGACATTGGGAGGTTTTGTTAATTCCATACGTAAAGGGGAATGGACAAGGATAAAAGATCGATGGCTGGTGTTGCAGGGCAAAAGAAAAGATCCGTTTGATTGCTTTGAATGGCTGGATGCCTGGCATTTATATTGCCGCCTGAAACCCCATTTCTTTTTTCTGGCAGCTAAAAGAACGTCCAGGTACGATAAAAATACATCCTGTCAAAAGAAAGCATTCCGTGACCTGATAGCCTATTACGCCAACACGTCTCATTTAGGTTGGCATCCATCGTGGCAAAGCGGCGATGATGGGGAGCTGCTAAAAGAAGAGCTGGAATGGCTGGAAGTGGTAGGTGATAAAAAGATCGTTTATAGCCGGCAGCATTATATTCGTTTTTCCCTGCCTGTTACCTATCGCCGGCTAATACAAACAGGTATTGAAAAAGATTTTTCCATGGGCTATGGTAGTATCAACGGGTTCAGGGCATCAGTATGTTCACCGTTCTACTGGTACGACCTGGAAAAAGAAGAAGCCACCTCACTGATGATATACCCCTTTTGCTTTATGGATGCCAATTCATTGTTTGAGCAAAAGCAAACACCGCAGCAAACCTATAATGAATTGATCCAGTATTACGAACGGGTAAAAGGCTGTAAAGGTGTTTTTATTCCAATCTGGCACAACTTCATTCTGGGCACCGATCCATCGTATGCAGGCTGGCGTGATCTCTTTGAATTGTTTATGAAAGAGACCGTATACTGGGATGCATATAATGATGAATAGATGTGCCAAAGATTGTGCAAACAGAAGAAATTTATCTCCCTAACTTTATTTTTAATTGTATAACGTGGATGTAGCTATCCTAAATGGATATTGCGTTCACGATTATTTAATAATTAATTTAAACCTTTTCATTATGAAAAAAGCGATCACCTCGTTGTTGGTTGTAGTATGCGCTGTCCTTACTACATCCTTTGTTTTACCTGCAGATAAAAAAAGCCATGTTCAACAGAGCAAGCTACGTTTTGACGATTATGAAATAGAGATATATAATCTTGCCGATAACGTAAATTTTGAAGTTTTCTTTAGAAGCCAATCTACTGGTCAGCTGTATTCATTTGTACTTCAAAATGGTAGTGACGCTAATGGAGGTCTCCCTCAGAATGAACTTTTTACAGTTTGGGTAACGAGTAACGACCCTTTCCATTCATATGAGATGGACGCCTGCTGGGAAAACGTGGAAGTCGATGGTCCGTCTGTGACAAATATAAGCGTAGGCCCAGGCTGTTACCAATTTTACATACATTATAACCCTTAATGGATTGATTTATGAAAAAAGCCTCCCAGGTTAAAATTGGGAGGCTTTTATTTTTATTTTATCTCGGCAATTAATGCTTAAAATGGCGCAAACCGGTCATAACCATTGCCAACTGGTTTTGCTGGCAGTATTCAATAGAATCTTTATCGCGAACCGAACCGCCTGGTTGAATAAAGGCAGCGATACCTGCGGCATGACCTAACTGCACGCAGTCGTTGAACGGGAAGAATGCATCGCTGGCCATAACGGCGCCATAAAGATCGAACTCAAACTGACGGGCTTTTTCCAGTGCATGACGCAATGCATCAACCCGGCTGGTTTGGCCACAACCTTTACCAATCAGTTGTTTATTTTTTACCAGGGCAATGGCATTTGACTTCAGGTGTTTGCAAACGATGTTGGCGAAAACCAGGTCAGATTTCTCAGCAGCATTGCTTTCGCGGCCGCCTACTTCTTTCCACTCCAGGTAATTGCCTTTGTCCTCACCTTGCGCCAGTACGCCGTTCAGCACAGATTTATATTGATTGGTGCGGGTAGAAGTTGCTTTCTGTTGTAACAGAATGCGGTTTTTCTTTGACTTTAACACCGCCAGGGCATCTTCGGCAAATGATGGGGCGATCAACACTTCAAAGAATATTTCATTGATGGCATCTGCAGTGGCCTTGTCGATGGTCGCATTACAAACCAGCACACCACCAAAAGCACTTTCCGGGTCTCCTGCCAGGGCGGCATCCCAGGCAGCTTTAACTGTATCCCTGGAAGCTATTCCGCAAACATTCGTGTGTTTAATGATGGCGAATACAACCCCTGTTTCACCGGAAGAAAAGTCGTTGATCAATTGTACCGCTGCATCTACGTCTACCAGGTTATTATAGGAAAGTTCTTTACCGTTCAATTGGTCGAACAGTTGGTTCAGATCGCCATAAAACACGCCGGTTTGGTGTGGATTTTCGCCGTACCGCATTGTTTTAGGACTGGGGACTGATTCCAGGAAATACAGATCACCGTCGGGATTAAAATATTTTGCAATAGCCACATCATAATGGGCTACAATTTGGAAAGCTTTGGATGCAAAGGCACGCCGTTGTTCCAGGGTGGTAGTACCGTTTTGTTCGGAAAGCATATCGGCCAGTACCTGATAATCGGTTTTCGCCGCTAATACCACCACATGGCTGAAATTTTTGGCTGCTCCACGGATCATGGAAGGACCGCCAATATCAATTTTTTCAATGATCAGCTTTTCCTCAGAAGTGCTGGCAACGGTTTCTTCAAAGGGATACAGGTCAACGATAACCAGGTCAATTTCAGGAATGTTATACTGTTTCATTTCCTGAACATCTGATTCCAGCTCCCGGCGGCCCAGGATACCACCAAAAACCGACGGATGCAGGGTCTTTACCCGTCCACCCAAAATAGATGGGTAGGTTGTTAACTGTTCAACCGGTACCACAGGGACACCCAATTTCTCTATAAATGATTGAGTACCACCAGTAGAGTATATGGTAATGCCCTGTTGGTGCAACACCTTTACAAGGGGTTCCAGGCCATCTTTATAAAAAACAGAAATAAGCGCAGACTGAATCTTCTTGGTCATAGAAATATATTGAGTGGTAAATTGTCAGGCGTACATGGGCATATTGGATCAAAAGCCGACCGCCGGCTGGTATACCGGCCTTTTCTAAAGGGCGCAAAGGTAGGTTAATACAGGTTGAAAACAAAAGCTCCCCGGGCTGCGACCGAAAAGGCCGGTAACCCTAATTGATCGCATTCCTGTTGCCATTTGGTTACTTTCCAGGTTGGATTAGATGCGTCAAAAACGAATTGGCGACAGGTGAAAACATCGGCCAGTTGCGCAATTCTAATGACT
>DASUVL010001017.1:0-5502 GCA_036379015.1 Niastella sp. | reverse complement strand
TAATAGCAGCTGTAGCAGGTGAAGGGCAAGCTAAGAGTGATGACTAAGGGGGAGGATTTGGTATTGATTTTGCGGCTTATTAGTATCTCTTTTACAAGGGGCTGTTGCTTGGATGGGATCAGTTGTCAGTCGCCTTTAAATTTGTTTGCAGCGGCTCTTTAAGCGGCGGCGCTCGAAGTGTTTTTGGTTTCTTTATCATTTTTTGCTTTGCTCTTGTCTGACTCGGCTTCGTATCAGGGGCGTACCTGCTGGGGGTCTGGGTCGCCAATATTTCGTACATATCCCGTACATGTCTCGTATATCTCTCGTACATAAGCCGTATCTATTAAGGAACGGAATATGTTCGAAAAAGCAACGTAACAGGTACTTGATATAAATGGTAAACAGGCGATTATGGTACGACACAGAGGCGAACCAGGTATTGACCAGGTGTAAGGCAGGTATAGCCAGGGTGTAGAAAACAAGGCGTGTAGGAAATTGGCCGGATATCGACCTAATATTATATATGTTAGAAAAGGGATGAAGAAAGATTAAAGATAAGAAAAAAGGGAAGGGGAAGCGGGGCCGGGAAGAAAATTTTCGGAAGGCGGGTGTTGGAGAAGCGGGTTGATTGCCTGCGAACCGGTTGTCAAAAACTCGGTGGGAATTGGCCCCCGGAGTTGCCTGATAGACTATGCCGGGAAGTTATATCCAGGAACATCCGGGTCCGTTGGTCATTCACAATTCCAGATGCCGTGGAACCGGGAACCGGAAGCAATTCCGAAGTCTGGTAACCAGCAACTGGAACCGGTAATTCGTCCTAAAACCCCAAAAATGACCGCTAAACACCCTGAATTGGGACCTTTAACCAACTTTTTCTTCATTTCGGGCAAAAAAGATTGAGAAATCTTTTGCTCAATAAATAACAACCCCTACCTTTGCATCCCCATTGGAAAAATTGGGTTTTGCAATATGTCTCAGCGAATCAGAATAAAATTACAGTCTTACGATCATAATCTGGTAGATAAATCTGCCGAAAAGATCGTAAAAACCGTTCGGAGTACCGGCGCTGTGGTAACAGGTCCAATTCCTTTACCTACACGTAAAAAGATTTTTACCGTATTGCGTTCTCCCCACGTGAATAAGAAAAGTCGTGAGCAGTTTCAGTTATGTACCCATAAGCGGTTGCTGGATATTTATACGTCTTCCAGCCGTACTGTGGATGCACTGAGCAAGCTGGACTTACCCAGTGGTGTTGAAGTAGAGATCAAAGCATGACGAATGTATTGTATGAACCCTGTCAGGGTTCTAAAAATCCTGACAGGGTTTTTTCATAAAGTTCTTTCCATCCCATCTGTAAACTTTGTTCCTTAACCGGGCAGATAAAACAGCGCTGGGTTAACTAGTTGAACCGCTAGAAAAGCGGGATCCTGAAACGTTCAAAGCGTTTTAAGATAAAAACAGGTTTTAAAAATTTTAAAATATGAACTAGCCCTTCGAGGTTAGTTTACTGCCGGTACTTCCAAACAGTCTTTTGACTTCGGTCGGTGACTAAAAACAGAAAAGGTCGGCAGCAAACGGAGATTGAAGTTGCTCATGGTTGTGTCCCTGTCCGCCGCCTGGCGGATATGCGACCCACAGAACACCCTGTTCTGCAATCATATCGCAAATGTCTCTTCAACCACGAGGGCACAAACCGAACAACGATGAAAGGAATCATTGGTAAAAAGATCGGGATGACCAGCATCTTCAATCAGGATGGCAAGCAAACTGCCTGTACTATCATTGAAGCAGGTCCCTGTATTGTGACCCAGGTAAAAACTACCGAAACAGACGGATACAACGCTATCCAGCTAGCTTACGGTGATAAGACTGAAAAGCACACAATCGCTGCAGAAAAAAATCACTTCGCAAAGGCCAATACAGCCGCAAAAAAATTCGTAAAGGAATTCCGCAACTATTTTGCCGAAAAGGCTTTAGGTGATGCTATCACTGTTGACATTTTTGCTGAAGGCGAAACGGTTGACGTTGTTGGTACTACTAAAGGTAAAGGTTTTCAGGGTGTTGTAAAACGTCACGGGTTTAGTGGTGTGGGTGAGCAAAGCCACGGTCAACACGATCGTCAGCGTGCTCCAGGTTCAATTGGTAACTCATCGGATGCTTCACGCGTATTCAAAGGTATGCGTATGGCCGGCCGCATGGGTAATGACCGTGTTAAAGTAAAAAGCCTGAAGGTCCTGAAAGTATTCCCTGATAAGAATTACATCCTGGTGAACGGATCTGTTCCCGGCCACAATGGTGCAATTGTATATATTCAAAAATAATTTTGTTATTGCAGATTTATCCCGGCTAAAGACGGGAGGTAATCTTAAATATAAAGTACGATGCAAGTAGATGTTTTAAGTATAAAGGGTGCAAAAACCGGTCGTTCTGTAGATTTAGCCGAAGATATCTTCGGTACAGAGCCGAATACTCACGTTGTTTACCTGGCTGTAAAGCAATATCTGGCTGCACAACGTCAAGGTACGCACAAAGTGAAAACCCGTTTGGAAGTTAAAGGTTCCAGCAAAAAATTGCACCGTCAGAAGGGTACTGGTGGTAGCCGTAAAGGTAATATCCGTAACCCGCTGTTTAAAGGTGGTGGTTCTATTTTCGGACCTAAACCCCGCGGTTACGATTTCAAGCTGAACCGTAAAGTGAAAGATCTGGCTAAGATCAGCGCACTGTCTTATAAAGCAAAAGAAAATGCGATCGTAGTTGTTGAAGATATCAACCTTGATACTCCTAAAACAAAGACGTTCCTTGATATCCTGACCAGCTTGAAGATCGATAATAAAAAAACATTGGTGATATTGCCTGAGTATAGCGATAACCTGCAGTTGAGTGTTCGCAATATTCCAAATGCACTGAGCATTCAGTTCGCTGATATCAATACATATGATATCGTGAATGCCGATGTATTGTTATTGACTGAAAGCGCGGCCAAGTTGTTTAGTGAAGACCTGGTGATAGAAGAAGCGTAATTAATGTGCTGATTAGCTAATTTCAAATTTTTCAAACTGAGTATTATGAAACTCACAGAAGTACTGATAAAACCGATCGTTACCGAAAAAAGCAATAAGCTGTCTGATGCCAAAAGAACTTTTGCTTTTCGCGTACACCGCAGAGCCAACAAACTGGAAATTAAAAAAGCAGTTGAAAGCTTTTATGGTGTAAACGTAACTGAGGTAAATACGGTAGTGGTGCCCGGTAAAGCAAAGAACCGGTTCACTAAATCCGGCTTTATTTCCGGTACAAAACCGGCTTACAAAAAAGCGTATGTAAAGGTAGCAGAGGGAGAGAGCATTGATCTGTACGCTAATATTTAACCCTCGGAGAAAGAATGGCGAGTCAATCGCCGCAAAGCATTGACAAAGATTTTTTAACAGTATAAGACGAAAACATGGCACTTAAAAAATACAAACCGATCACAGCAGGTACACGTTGGAGAATTGGTAATGCATTTGCTGAAATTACAACCGATACACCTGAAAAAAGCCTGCTGGAGAGTACAAAATCTACCGGTGGCCGTAACGCACAGGGTAGAAGGTCTATGCGTTATATGGGTGGCGGACACAAGAAGATGTTCCGTATCATCGATTTCAAACGCGATAAGAAAAATATTCCCGGTACTGTAGCCTCTATTGAATACGATCCAAACCGTACTGCATTTATCGCATTGATAAATTACAAAGACGGTGAAAAAAGATATATCCTGGCACCCCAGGGATTACAGGTTGGTGGCACTATCATATCTGGCGACAGCGTAGCGCCTGAAGTTGGTAATGCTTTACAGATGAAAAGTATGCCATTGGGTACCAACGTGCATAACATCGAAATGCAACCTGGTCAGGGTGGTAAACTGGTTCGCAGTGCTGGTACTTCAGCGCAGCTTACCAACAAAGAAGAAAGATACGCTGTATTGAAAATGCCTTCCGGCGAATTGAGAAAGATCCTTATCAACTGCTATGCTACTGTTGGTGTAGTTAGTAACGGTGATCACAACCTGGAGATGATGGGTAAGGCTGGTCGTAACCGTTGGAGAGGTATCCGCCCACGTAACCGTGGTGTTGCGATGAACCCTGTAGATCACCCAATGGGTGGTGGTGAAGGTAAGGCTTCGGGTGGTCATCCGCGTTCCAGAACCGGTAAATACGCCAAAGGTCTGAAAACACGTCAAAGAGGTAAAGGAAGCGATAAGCTGATCATTCAACGTAAGAACGGAAAGAAATTAGCGAAGTAGGCGATAAGTAGATCAAATTTTCAAACAAAACGAATTATCAAATTTAAGATATGGCTCGTTCAATAAAAAAAGGTCCTTATGTAGCCGCCAAACTGGAGAATAAAGTACTTGGCATTAACGATGGTAAAGTAAAGAAAGGTGTGATTAAGACATGGAGCCGTCGTTCAACCATAACTCCTGATTTTGTGGGTCACACTTTTGCTGTGCATAATGGTAACAAGTTCATACCAGTATATGTAACCGAATTCATGGTTGGTCATAAACTTGGTGAATTTGCTCCTACACGCCAGTTCAAAGGACACTCTAGCAAGAAAATTTCTTAATAAAATTTCAATATTCCGGGTTGAATAACCTGGTATCGGAAATCAGAAATAATAAAAATGGAAGCTGTAGCAAAACTTAGAAACTATCCCACATCACCCCGCAGAATGCGTTTGCTGGCTGATGAAATACGTGGTGTTGAAGTGGAAAAGGCATTATCGTTGCTGGAATTTCATCCACAACACTCTGCCACTCCACTGTATAAATTATTAAAAAGCGCCATTAATAACTGGGAGCAAAAGAACGAAGGACAAAGCGCTGCTGATGCCAGTTTAATTGTGAAGACGATCTTTGTTGACGGCGCTCGTACTTTGAAGAGAATGTTACCGGCTCCGCAGGGTAGGGCATACCGCCTGCGTAAGCGTAGTAACCACGTAACAATAATCGTCGACGTTAAATCAATTTAACAAATTTTCAAATTATAATAAATGGGTCAGAAAACGAATCCTATTGGTGCCAGGTTAGGGATTATCCGCGGTTGGGAATCTAACTGGTATGGTAACAAAAAAGATTTTTCTACCAAGTTGATCGAGGATAATAAGATCAGAACTTATCTGAACGCCCGTATCAACAAAGGTGGTATCTCTAAGATAGTTATTGAGCGCACGCTTAATAAACTGATTGTTACCATTCATACGTCTAAGCCTGGTATTATCATAGGTAAAGGTGGGAATGAAGTAGATCGCATTAAAGAAGAGTTGAAAAAGCTGACCGGCAAAGAGGATGTTCAAATCAACATCCTGGAAATCCGCCGGCCCGAGCTCGATGCGATGATCGTTGGCGATACTATTGCCCGCCAGATTGAAAACCGTATCAACTACAAACGCGCCATTAAAATGGCAATCGCTTCTGCACTGCGCATGGGTGCTGAAGGTATCAAAATAAAGATCGCTGGTCGTTTGGGTGGTGCTGAAATTGCC
>DASUVL010001016.1:0-3428 GCA_036379015.1 Niastella sp. | reverse complement strand
TTTACATGGTTAAAAAAAGGACCTAACTAATATGCCGGGTTGCTATTACCGGTATAATTATTATTTAAATTAAGAGAAATAAATCAGGCTGCAACCGGGTGCCGGATATTTGTTTTTGGGATATATGTTCAGGATTAAAGTTGACTAGTTGACGAGTTGATAAGTGACAGGTTGATAGTGTTGATAAAGGATAACTAACAGTTGTTTTTAAATTCTCTATCAACTTTCCACCCTATTAACCTGCCGGCCGGCAGGTTAACTTTTAAACTTTTCAACTGCCCGAAGGGCCTTGGGCATCATGACCTATTTCCTACAAAACCAGCTACCATGGCGGGTTTTAACATTTCATACGGGGTTTTAGCATGCTAAAAACGGGCTTGAGTTGATTTTAGAAGGGGAAAAATGCGCGGTATGTTTGCATTACGAAACGCAACAAACAAATAAACATACCAATTATGAAAACGGAATCGAGGAATTATAGGAAACTGGCTATCGTAGCTCTTGCTTTTATATTAGCATTTTCTACACCTACACTGGCCAATGACGGGGACAAGGAAAATCCAACAACAGCAACAGAATTAAAGTTCATCGGAAACCTGGAAAATCAACCAGTATTCGAGCTGAACCTGAGCAATAATGAAGATGAGTATACCGTAACTTTCCGCGATGAATATGGTAATGTACTATACAGCGATAAATTCAAAGGAGCTGTTGGACTTACGAAGAAGTTCATGTTGAAATCTGAAGAGTTGGGTGATACTACATTGAATGTAGTGGTAAAATCAAAAAAGAATAACTCTTCAGAAGTGTATACTATCAACAGAAACCATAGCTATGTTGAAGAAACACAAGTGAGCAAGATCAAATAACACGCACATCAGTCAATAACCATAGAGTGTTTTATAAGGCGTTCCGGCATAGCTGAGACGCTTTTTTTTTATTTAGATTATTTACCGTGCCACGCAGCCACCAAATGGCAAAATGCCCAAAAAAGAAAAGGGTAACTTATTCTTGCCGGTAATTTTCCATAATGTACTGCTGAGCCTGCTCCTGTGTTAGCGCCGCAAAGTTTTTGTACCGGTCGTGCACATCAATAATTTCTGCCAGAGCATCTGCAACAAGTTGTTTATTATCCCAGGTTTGGAGGTGCGCTATTACAGTTTGGATACATCCTTTTTTGTAAGCAATTTGACCAATCACATGCACCAGGGTGTTTCTTACCCTGGCTGTTTTGTCGTGTTGTAATTCCTTTAGCAGAGGGAGTATGTCTTGCGGATATTTTCGACCACGAAGCTCTATGCCATGACAAATTTCCCGGCGAATTTCTTTGTCTTCGTGCGTTAAATACATCTTTGCCCATTGCAGCACTGGCGTTGGGTTTACTGCTCCCATTTTTTTAATAGAACCTATTACGGCATTACGCGGTGAATGATGCGGATCGAATAAGCCTGCATCAAAAAAATGCTGAACTGCTTCGAAATCGGTCTTGCCAATTTCGCCGGCAGCATTAATGGCCGTTTGACGTACTTTGAAATCGTTGTATGTTAAAAGTTCATTGAGCGTTTGAATGATGACAGGCTGCAGATCTTTGTTACTGAAGTATATTCTGCCAAAGGAAGTATAAGCTGTTTTTCTAACATAGGTATCCTGGTCTTCAAAGTAGGCTTTGATCTGTTGCCGCTGTGCTGTTTGTAAACCGGTGAATATATTGTTGTGTATAGTGGCAACAAGTTGTAAACGTTCCTCTTTGGGTAAATCGTAAAACTCCACTTGTATGTATTTCTTGCGAATGTAGCATTTAGTGACAAAAAAGTGTAATGAGCCCCAATCCGAAAATCAAAACCTATAATCCATACCGCCGCTTTTATACAACACACTAATTTTTTCGATAAAATCAGGTTCTTCTACCTTAAATTTATTAAAGATGGCAACGGCAAATTCTATCATGGCAGCGCCATTAGCGGTTATTATATTGCCGCTGGTTACACATGGTTGATTTTGATATAACTTTTCCCCTTTATAATTCGGCGCTAGTTTTTGCAGATATGGTAAGGCGTTACTGGTATGTTCAATGGAATCAAGATACCCGTTATTGGCCATGAAAACGGTGGCCCCACAGATAGCAGCAATTGTTTTTTGTGCATTCGACATGGCTTTAACAAGCGGAGCAATTTCTTTGTTGCCACCTTGTTCCCAAACATCGCCGCCTGGCAATAGGAGCAGATCGGTGGTAGATGCATCCACATCAGCCATAGCACAATCAGGTTGGATCTGCAAATTGCCCATAGATCGTACAGGTTTACCATCCAGTGAAAAGGAGCGTGTGGTAAAGTTGAAATGTTTATTCAAATTTGCAATGGCCAGTGCTGGCTCCCAGTCGGAAAACCCGTTACATATAAAGAGGTAGCAAACATTTTTTTTCATGATGTCTGGTTTTAGGAAAGTTAGTTAAAACCTGACTTTCTGCGTCACAAGGACGCTTTTTTTTATTTTCACTGACATGCTATTTCCTGGTGGCTATTGGGTAGGAACTACCTGGCGTATGGTACCATCATCATTATAGTGTAAGCGATCAACACAAATGGAACGATGGAAAGGATTTTTTCCATTCCAGTTGAGCACAGGTTTTTCTTCGGGGTGATTTTTGAAATAGAGATCAGAATTATGATAGAATAGATACCATTGACCTTTGAAATTAACAATAGAATGGTGATTGGTGCCGCTATTCATCTCTTCAAGCAGTATACCTTTATATTCAAAAGGTCCGTAGGGGCTATCGCTCATGGCATAAAGCAGCTTGCCTTTACCCTCTTTTGAGAATTTTCCCGAATAGGAGAGATAATACTTTCCTTTATACTTGTGCATCCAAACAGCTTCGAAAAAATTATCAGCTCCCTTTACCTGTCGTGCTGTATCCCGAAAAGATATCATGTCTTTATTCAGCTTTACAATATTGAGATCATTCATCCCAAAGAGCACGTATGCAGCGCTATCGTCATCGATAAAAACAGCGGGATCGATCAGATAGCCACTGCAAACTACACCAGGTGTTTGGCGGGTGATTAAGGGTTCGTTTAAAACATCTTTGAATTTACCGTGGGGATTGTCAGATACGGCTACGCCAATAGCGTTTGTTTGAACAGGGTAATAAAAATAATATTGACCATTCGCGTATACGCAATCTGGCGCCCATGCCGCCCTGGAAGCCCAGGAAAGATCAGCCAATGAAAAAATGGCGCCATGATCGGTCCATTTCTGCATATCCGTGGTAGAGAATACGTGCCAATCAAGCATGTTAAACCAGGTAGCCGTATCCTCATCATGTGAAGTATAAACAAATAAGGTGTCTTTAAAAACATGTGCCGCCGGATCAGCAGTATACATGTGTCTGATAATAGGGTTTTGCGAAAAAGCAAGATTTGCAATTG
>DASUVL010001015.1:0-10580 GCA_036379015.1 Niastella sp. | reverse complement strand
TTGCGGCTGCATCGGCAAATCCACAGAAATCTTGTCGCCCTTTTTCCAGGTGCGGTTGAGTACGGCATAACCTTTTACCGCTTTTAAGGCAATTGGTTTTCCGTTCACGGCAATAGTCACTGCTTTTGGTTGTTCGCCCGCAGTATACAATTCGCCAGGTACGGGTTTTCCTTCCGCCCAGCCGGGGATGCGGATATGTAAAGCAAAGGCGGTTGGTTTCGTAACATCTACCTGCAAGTCAACATGTCCGTTCCATGGATAGTTCGTGGTTTGCGTCAGCTGCACTTTTCCCGCAGGTAACTGAATGTGGCTGCTGTTGCTCATAAAGAGATTTACATACAGATCGTTCTTATTCTGCGCATACACATAACCCGGCACGGATGGCAGGAAGCGGGTCATATTGGAAATACAACAAGCGCAGGAAAACCAGCCGCTGCGGTCATGCTGTCCAACTGAAGCGAGCGGATTAGGATAAAAGAACCGCGTGCCATTGAGCGACATCCCCGACAGTAAGCCATTATATAAAGTACGTTCCAGTACATCGATGTATTTTGAATCGCCATGCAGCAGGAACATGCGGTTGTTCCAGTATACATTGGCAATGGCGGCGCAGGTTTCAGCATAGGCACTCATATTGGGGAGGTAAAAAGCGTCGCCAAACGCCTCGCCGTTATTGGTAGCGCCAATTCCGCCGGTAATGTAGAGCTTTTTGGTAACCACATCGTTCCAGATGGCGTCGATGGCTTTCAGATAAGCGGTATCGCCGGTGAGCGCCGCGATATCGGCCATACCACTATACATATACGCAGCACGAACGGCATGCCCCACAGCTTCCGTTTGATCGACCACCCGTTTATTCGCCTGATTGTAGGCATCGCCATGCGGACCGCGCACATCCAGGAAGAATTTGGCGAGGTCGAGGTATTTTTTGTTGCCGGTGATGCGGTAAAGTTTCGCCAGTCCGATCTCCACGATCTGGTGACCGGGATAGATCTCCAGTTTACCATAGCCAAAATCTTTACACAACAGATCGGCATTCTTTATAGCGATATTGAGCAGGTTCTTTTTACCGGTGGCATTGAAATGCGCATAGGCGGCTTCGTATAAATGACCCGAGTTATAGAGTTCATGACTTAAGATAGAATCTTTAATCCAGCGTTGGGTACCGATCCATTCGTGCGGCTTGGCCGGTTTGATGGTACGGAACGTGAACAGGTATCCATCCGGTTCTTGCGCCTGGGCAATGATATCGATTAATGAATCGAGGTATTTGGAAAGTTGCGGATTGGGCGCCACCTGCAAAGCGTAGGAAGCACCTTCGATCCATTTATACACGTCGGTATCGTCGAACGTAAACTCAGAGCAGACCTTGTTTTCGCGCTTACCCGCCGCCGCCAGGAAGTTGTCGATACGCCCATGCTCCTTACACATTTTCAAAATATAGGGAATGGTGACCGTGGCGTTGATGTTCATCTTGGGTTGCCAGAAATGATCGTTCACTTTTACTTGAGTGAAACTTACAGGTTGAATAGGGTAATCTCTCACCTGGGCTGTTCCTGTAAAGGATACAAAGGTTAATATCGGGAACAAAAGTCTATATATATTCATTGAAATGAAGAATTAAAAATGTTGAATGAGGAATGAAAAAGTAAATACACCTATTAGCGGGCCCATTATCACATTGGCATTGGCTGTTTCCATTAGCACATCAGCACATTAGCAAATTATCACATTGGCCCCTTGTTCCGATCCGGTGGCTCTACTCCCAACAAATGCTTCACAAAAAAATCTCTTTTCTTAAGTCGACCATACGGCCCTCCATCGCTATGCCCCATACCAGGGATCACGAGCAGATCGAACACTTTGCCGGCTTTGATCAACGCGCTCGCGAAACGCAACGTCGATTCCGGCGGCACATTGGTATCGGCCTCGCCCACCATCAGCAGCAATGCGCCCTGCAATTTACCGGCATTGGTGATATTACTTTGCTCACCGTAGTGCGCCCCAACGGGATAACCCATCCATTGTTCATTCCACCATTGTTTGTCGATGCGGTTATCGTGACAACCACAGCTCGATACGGCTGCTTTATAAAATTCCGGATGGAACAATACTGCGCCTGCTGAATTTTGTCCGCCCGCGGAAGTACCAAACAACCCAACCCGCGATGTATCAATGTAAGGATATTTTTTCGCGAGGGCCTTTATCCAAAGGATCCGGTCGGGCAGACCGGCATCGCCAAGGTTCTTCCAGCAAACATCGTGGAAGGCTTTGGAGCGATTGGCGGTGCCCATGCCATCACATTGCACCACAATAAAACCCAGGGCGGCCATGGATTGCATTTCGCCATAGTTCATAAAACGTTTGGGGACAAACGCATCCTGCGGACCCGCATAGATGTTCTCAATGACCGGGTAGCGTTTGGTGCTGTCGAAGTTAGGGGGTCGGCAAACGATGCCCCAGATATCGGTAATGCCATCGCGGCCCTTGGCGACAAACACTTCGGGGATGCGAATACCCAATTTTAGATAAGCGGTTATATCAGCCCGTTCCAGCACAGAGATCAGCTTACCATCCGCAGTACGGCGCAGTTCGGTGACCGGGGCTACATCGGGCCTCGAATAATTATCAATGAAATATTGTCTGTCGGGCGAAAAACTACATAGGTGACTCGCATTGGCCGGGGTGAGCGATACTAGATGCTGACCATCGAACCCGATGCGATAATAATGAACGTTATAGGGATCTTCACCGGGGTTCATGCCGCTGGCCCGGAACCAGATGGTGCGTTTGACATCATCCACACTATCCACTTTCCGCACGACCCAGTTACCGCGGGTAATGGCGTTTTTGACGCCCCCTTTAATGGCATCTACGAGGTAGAGGTGATTATAGCCATCCTTTTCACTGCTCCAGATGATTTCATTCGTTGAAGCGGTGTACCAGGAGAAGATGCGGTTTTCGTAAATAAAGGTGCTCGTCTGCTGATCGATGAGGTTACGGGTAGCGCCGGAATTGGCGTTTACCTCGATGATGCGAAAGCGCTGATGGCCGCGGTCGGCCTTTTCAAAAGAGAAGAAGTTATTGTCGTTGGAGCGCCAGTGGATCCAGGGATAGTCGAGGAAATTGTACAATTCGGTTGCCACCTTCACCAGCTTTTTATCGGCAACATTAATAGTAAACATTTCATATCCCGTAAAAGGATCACCCGGTTGAGCATATTCATGCGAACGAAGCACACCCCGCATGGAGGTATCCACAGACGAAAGCACATAATACACCGGCTTTTCAGCGACGGGGAAGATATGGAAGACGACCAGGTGTTTACTGTCGGGCGACCATTGCAAATGACCGTACGGATTGGTAGTATCGCCGTTGAAAGAAACCTGCACTGCTTCCCCGCCAGTCGATAGCCGTAGGAACACATTACCGGTTCGGATAAACGCGATCCATTGTTTATCAGGTGAGCAACTATCGGAAGGCGGCTGGCGATCCCAGCGGCTTTTGATACCGCCGCTGATGAAGCCATTATCTTTCGTAGGCACCAGTTTCGAGGTATCCAGCAGCTTTGATTTGGTGCCGGTACGTGCATCCACCTGGAAGAACTCTGCCGAATTATCGGGCAGGCTATTCCGGTACCAGAAGGCTTTGCTATCCGGTTGCCAGCTGGCTTTGATGTTGATCTTAAAGATGGAATTCGTAGCGAGCGAATCGAGCCGGGTTGCTTCATAATAGGCGTTGAGCACTTCAGACCTTTCCGGCTGGTACGGCGGCAATGCCTGCCCCCAGGCCGACTGAAAGCCAATTGTTCCCAGAAGCCAAACTATTCCTGATACCCGGCGTAGATGCATGCAGTCAATTTTAAAGCTGGTAAAAGCTAAAATTAACGCAATGCGATTGGGTTGCGATACCGCCGGCTAACTGTTTGTTTACCGATATTGACCGGTTTGGGGGGAAGGGAAAGCCCCGATGAAGATAACCAGTAAACATTCCTACAAATTCAGGAGCGTTCACCACCATAATAAAAACCCGATCTATTTCTATGGTCCGGAGAGCATTTGAAATAGATCGGGCAAATATCTAAAAACATCTTATTCACATTTGCTAAAAGCAAGATCAAGGGCCTTTATTATTTGCTCATTAGAAGCTGTAAAAGGCACTTTCTCAGCCTCTGCCATATCTTTAGGAATATAGTTGGCATCCTCCGCACGTTTTGTTGGCTGGAATACTAAAATATCCTCTTTCTTAGTCGCTTCAACCAAAAAGGTACCTAATTTTTTTAATGGCCGTGCTGTTTTCAGCCCACACTTCTGTAAAAAAATCCGGTCGAATTCTGACCAGTCCTGAGGATCTGGCAACCGGATTGAATCATCCGTATTGAGAGATGCTTTTATTGCATTTACAACCTCATCAGTGACAGCATCTGCTTTTTGAATACGAGTGAATGGATCACATGCAATGTGGAATCCGCTTTTGGTTTTACAGTAGGCATGCATCAGGTATCCTCCTCCTGAATATAGTCGATAAATTGAAGCCCCGGGCATGTATGTTATTTTTTAAATCTTAATATAAATTCTATGTTATTTTTGCGAGCATAATTCCAAGATTGTGCTATTTCAATCCACTGCATCAGGCTGGTATTATGCGGTTTTATGGCTACCTCTATAGCCTTCATTGTAACCTCGCCCTTACTAACACTGACACCTTTCCTTACTCCTCCTGCAAATCCAATTAACTCGTCTATATATCCTTTTAATTTACCGAACAATTTACCGGCTCCAATATAACTCGATCCGTTCAAATCAATACTCTTGATACTTGTTGCGACGCCTTCCTTAAATTTATCAATGGTTTTGAAACCATTTGGCAGATTGCCTCCTAAAGATTTTTCAATATCAAATCCTCGTTTTGATGTATTAACACCCCATACTGTTTTGGAGGCAACGTGTGCCGTTGGCGTTGTCAACCCAAACATATGACCCAAAATATATAATCTTTCACTGAGTGTTAAATGAATCATTCGATTGGGGTCGTACCCATCATAATTCGGGTTCATTAAAGTCTCATACTCTTCAATTCCTCCTTCATCATATATATGTTTGCCGGAAGGCAGGGTATCTCCCAACGGATCATTATATAAAATCGGATTATTACCCATAGTAGAATAAGAACTCAACGCAAAATCCGGTTTCGGATCTATTTGCCACCATCTTCCTAATTGCGGGTCAAGGCTTCTGAAGAAAGTCGAATAAACATCCAAGCCCGATTCATCAGCAAATTCGCCGCTTTGTAATTCCGACCCCTTATTAAACTTTAACCTGTTTTCAAGTTTACCAAAAGCTCTTGAACTAATTCCCGCCATCGTCAACCCAAAAGGATAATAATGTGTTTCTTCCAGTAATGGCCCCTTGATATGTTCTATGTGAATATCATCAAAATAGACATCCCCCTTACTTTCGTTACTCACAAAGACATAAAGATATCCATTCTTTCTCATTTCAATCTCATTACCGCTATTGGCCTGCAATAGTTGCTTTTGCTGGCCGGCACTTATCGTCACTGGTACGGCGCCGTAGTTACCTTCCACCAATTTAAATTGCTCTTCATCGAATAAAACCCAATTCAAGTATGCTTTAGGTGTACCAGTTACCGGATTTTGTGTATTCAAAAAGTTTTCCATGCCCGGCTGCAAAACACTTTGGGTTACCTGCCCGGACATTGTTCCATGGGCGATTCCTGTTATTCCAGGGCCTAATTGTCCCAACAGGTTCGAGACAATGGCATTTAACGTAGGATTGGTGCTATTATCCATACTGGCAGCGGCATACCAGGAATAGGTAGATGCTTTTATTTTATCGCCCGCCATTACTTTTAAGATCACACCCGGCCCAACCCGGCCTTCTTCTGTAGAGCCGTTTAACTTACTTACTTTCAGATTTTCATTATTGTTGTCAAAACCCGGCGATGGCAATTTATTTTTATCTTCTGCGGTGTTTTCTACTTTCGAACCGAATAATTGCACCTCAAAGCTACGACTGTCGTCTTCCATCCCTGCATGATAAATATCAGACTTGCTTTTTTCTTCTGTAAGCACCATGCGCACATTGCCCAAATGGTCCCTCAAAAAATAATCGTACTCATAATGAGCTGCGGCATTTTCATCTGCAGGCATATACCTGATGCGGCCTTCTTCCTGATTGATCAATTGCAGTTTGTCAGTATAACCTAATTCTGACAAATTGTTTTCGGAAAAGGATTTACTTTCATACACAAAGCCGCCCAGGTAATTAGTGGTAGTCGTAATATTGCTTGTATAATCTACATCTTTATACTTCACCTTAGCATCCTTCTCAAATGTGACCTTTTGCAATTTATTACCTGCTGCGTCATAAATGTATGTAATGGTTCCTTTATCGATATTATTATCCCCCTTTACGGCAATCTGCTCCGGCAGGTTCAGGTGATTATAAGTAATGGCCCCGCCGCTCATTATATCCAATGCGGCCGTGCCGGTAATTTTCTTATTGAGATCTGTCACCATATTACCATTGGGGTCATACCCGTAATCATTGCCAATTTTATTTCTATCAGCAAAATCACCAAGGACTGAGCCAACAGCACCCGTTGCAGGAGTGCCACCCGTAGCCCTGTCTTCCACCGCGCTCAGCTTATTGCTTTTATTATAATAACTGTAAACGAGATCATCTATCGGGTTATTAGTTGCATTGCTGCCTACCTGCAACCCCCATTGTTTCATGGCCATGATATTTCCATTGGCGTCATAAGCCGTTACAGGATTAATGCCATCTCCCATTTGTACATTATAGCTGACTTTTGCATTATTCCATTGATGATCATCGGCATTTTGTTGCACAAAATCACCCTTTAATAAGCGGCTGGCTGCATCATAAGTAAAATCATACTTTCGGCGAATATCATCCCCATCGCTTTTCCACAGCATACCGGTTATATTACCGTTGTATTGGGCGTTATTAAAAACATGACCGGCCACGTTGTTTTTATTATCATATCCTAATTCAAACCCAAACAATACACCGTCGTTCGTTTGTCCCTCTGTAGCCAGGTAATTGCGATTGACACCTAATAACCAACCACGAATATTGTAGTCATACGTAAGTTCCTGTATGGCATCGCTGGTATAATTATTATTATCATCTTTTTTCTTCCCGAGATATTTCTTTTTTAACTGCCCTAATTCGTCATATTCATTATGAACTATTTCCAACTCAGGTTTGGCAACCACTATTCCATTTATATTACTTGTAATGGCTTTCTTTATAGAAAGTAAATGCCCCTGGTGATCATATTCTATTTTATTGACCACAATATGCGTTTGCGGGTTGGCCGTAGCTGCGTTTTCCTGCTTTTGCACCATAACAAGTGGTTGACCGCTAAAGCTGTATTGCGTTGTACTTATATCTGTACCATTCGTCTTGTTTTTAATTTTTACCTGTATCGCTCTTCCTTTTTTATCATAAAGCGTTACAGAATATAGATACTGGTTGATATTACCCAATACTTTTGTCTGACTCCAGGTTACCAGGCCACGGGTATCCATGCTTTGCGCAACCGGTTCAGGATAGGGAAAACCAGAATAATTAGAATTGAGGTAAGCACTTGTAGTATAAGCATTATCGATGTTTTCGTTAAGACCACTTGCAGCGGGTATGGTGGAATAATCATCATAGCCGGTCCTGGTAAGCATTTCATATCCGCTACCCGGTGTAGCATCAACACTAAAGGGATAGATCGTTGATGTATTTGCCTGCCCTGCATGATATACCCGGTCGTTATTACTATTCCATAAACCTGTTTGTACCGGACGATTCTGATTGTCGTATAAGTTTACCAGCCACTGTCCCTTTCCCCGCATACTGGCGTCCTGCGTCATTACCAGCCTGTCTTTCGCATCATATACCATCCACACTTCGCCTGCCCCAGGTACTTTTTTAATAATCAGCCGGTTGCTCAAATCATATTCATAACGGAAACATTGTTCATGAAGCACATCAGGTTCTGTTAATTGCCAGGTACCGGCAATTAATTCCACGCCTTTCGGTTGAATAACACAACGCAAATTACCCAGATTATCATACATATAATAAGTACACAACCAACCGTTATGACCACTTCCCAATCCATTATCGGGCGCAGCCGTTAATTGTACTTTTTTAAGAATAACTTTTCCCTCTTTATCTGTAAATGTTATTACCTGTTTGCCATGTTCGTTTATTATTACATTTTTAGAGAGTTCATTGGCCGGATATATTCCTGGCGTACTGTATGTGTAAACCACATTTGTTACATCGGTTACTTCGGCAACAAAATCATCACCGGCGGAGCTTTCAAAACTGCTGACAGCATCACTGACAAAATTTACACTATTGGTAGCGGCATACCTGGTGATACCCGGCTGGTGTTTATTGATCACCAGATCTTCACCTGTCACCTGATTGCCAGCAATAACTGTTGGAACTGTTGCATTCCATATACGCACTTCATCGATTGCTGTATTAAACCAATATTTACGTTCCTCCCCCCGGCTGCTGCCTACCCAGTTCTGTCCTGGTGCATAATTTTTTTGAACGCGGTTTAATGGAGAAAGTTCAAAATCCGTTTGCCCGTAATAAAACTGTTCACCCTGGAACCGAATGGCATTAAAGTTGTTTTGTTCTGCAATTGCATTGGGTTTATATTCACCATCCGTAGCGGCAGCAACATAAGGAAGATATTTCGTTACCGTTAGGCCAAACGGATCATATACAACCGGCATTACGATATCATTCTTTAAAGGACTTTGCTGCCTGCCTACTGTTTGCATAAGCCGGCCCAACCCATCAAAATATTGTGTTGTTTGTTTAACATCCGCCACGTCAGTTAAGCTTTGTGCATCAGTACTGGTTGTAATGCCCGGCCTGGTTAATTCGCGGGTACGTATATAATTCAGATTAGAGGAAACAATTGTTCCTATTGCAATAGTGCTCACATTGGTATAAGCCGTTTCAGTGCCACAAACTACCCTACGCCTGTAGTATGTAGTAGCAGAAAGATTCCCGGGCGTATAATTCTGACTGGTAGCGCCACTGATATCTGTATATACAGTACCATCCATGCTTTGCTGCCACTGATAAGTATAACTGCTGCAGCTGCCCCCACTGGCAGCATTAGCCGTTAATATTCCGGGACTGGCACCGGCAGCAATTACAAGATGGCCGGGTGATATGCTTCCCGGAAAAACCGGCGGGTTAACCTGTACCAGCAGTACGTTCGAATATTGTTCCTCCGGGACACAGGTTACTTTACGACGGAAATAAGTACCGATTGTCAAATAATCCGGCGTGTAGTTTTGGCCGGTAGCACCTGCTATATCAGTATAAACGGTACCATCTGTACTTTGCTGCCATTGATAACTATAACTGCTGCATACGCCTCCGGTTGGTATGCTACCTGTTAACTGACCCGGAGAGCTGTTATATCCTATTGGACCTTTATTACCATTAATGGAACCTGGTGTTAAAGGCGGCATAACTGTAATAGTTCCTACACCGCTGTAAACTGTTACCCCGTTACTGGTAACCTGAACCCGGTAATAGCTGGTAGTGGTTAAATTTCCGGGCGCATAACTGCCGCCGGTGGCACCGTTGATATTACTAAAATTATTCCCATCGGCAGACGTTTGCCATTGGTATGTATAACTGCTGTTTCCGCCCGAAACACCATTTACGGTTAAAGTACCGGCCGTGCTGTTGTAAGCAATAGATTTGGAGTTTACACTGCCGCCCTGTAATTGAGGATACACATTTACAGTGGCAATAGGACTATACGCCACTGCCCCATTACTGGTAACAACTACCCTGTAATAAACGACAGGAGATTGTAAATTATAAGTTGTATAGGTACTTGCTGTAGAATAATTTATATCCAAAAAAGCATTTGCATCTTCTGAAAGCTGCCATTGATACGTATACGTTCCGTTGCCTCCGCCAACGCCTGAAATGGCCAAAGTGGTGGAACTATTGTAATTAATAGTCTGCGATGAAGGGCTGACACTTCCAGGTTGAATGGCAGGAAATACATTTACTACGGCAGTATTTGTATAAGCAACAGATCCGGCGCAGGTTATCTTCCTTCTGAAATACGTGGTACCTGTTAACGCTCCGGGAGCATAACTGAGACCGGTAGCGCCGGCAATATCAGTGAAGTTTGCATTGTCTGCAGCATATTGCCATTGGTATTGATAGTCAAAAGGGCTGCATGGTCCGCCGGATGCTTCAGAAGCATTGATGGTAGCAGGAACGGTATTATAATTGATCGTTTGACTGGTATTGCTAATGCTCCCCCCCGATAGTGGGGCAGTATTTGAGATATTAACAGTTAACGAAGCTACTACCACTAAATTCTGATTTAGTATTCTAACAGTGCCCGTACCTTCTGAATTCCAGACTACATTTGCATAGGTAGTACTATACATATCAGTAAGTCCTTTTGTCACAGCCCATCGATAACTTTCCGGAATCGCAGGTGAAACAGTATAATTGTATGTCGTATTTGTTCTTACA
>DASUVL010001014.1:0-3507 GCA_036379015.1 Niastella sp. | reverse complement strand
AAAATATTTAAAGGTTTCCTGCGCCTTTTGAAATGCCGCTACCATTTTATCATCGGCTTCACTGTAAAAAATTCTGTTCCCGTTCATGGTTTATTATTTTGTTATTTTATGCTTGCACTTTTCTGTGCTTTTTACCTTTTTATTTTTCATCCTGAATAAACCGCGCGGTTGCGCCAAGTTTGCTTAACTGATCGATGGTTCTTTGCAGGTGCAATAAAAAACCTTCTGCCACTTCTATTCTTTCTTGCTTGCTCATGGCCAACGCCTCCTGTGGCGATAGGTGAAACCTTTCTTTGAGGTAATGAACCACTTTCATTTTGTTGGGACCTATTGTGGTTATTATAACTTTCCCCATGACCCATAAGGCAGGATCTACGCTTTCCGTTTTTTCAGTAAGCGGTTCATCTGGATTGCTTATACTTTCAAATACTTCCCGCCACAATTCGTTGGTAAGATCAGTATGCAGTTGTAAAAAATGCAGACTGGCCTCTTTATCTGCGCTATAGTCCTGCAGGTTCATAAGCAGTATGCTGAACTGTGAGATGTTTTCTGCCGCTTTGATTGCTTTCCATCTGCCGGCGCCATGTTTTGCATAGTATACCGGAAAGTTCAAATTGGCTTCCGTGAAGTCAACAAAATAAGGGTCATCAAAACCATTGAGGGCAATTACATACCAGCCGGGTTGCCAGCCACCGGGTTTAGTGGAAGTGATGTCTTCCATGGTTAGACCATGGTACCGAAAACCGCTTTGCCATCCTTCCGGTTCATGCAATAAAGGATAATGAAAGGGCAAAGCCATGCTGCCGGTTACTATGCCTGTTTCTATAAATTGTCGTATGGGGTGGGGGATGTTCACTATTATATTAAGTTGATCATTCTTGTTGATACGGAAATTCCAGATCCAGTTTTTCAAACCCGATCTCTTTATGAATAATGCTAACCAATTCTTCGGCGCTTATAAGCGGGTTTTCAGTTTGCCCGGCCTGGTATATTTTTTCAATGATGTGTTGCTGTTCAGGGGTAAGGTATTTTTGATGTGTCTTTAAGAAATTGTGCCGGTTTTCTGTAAAGTCGCCTGTCGTTAATAACCCGTATTCGGCCTCTTCGATGTCGGCCACTGCTTCAAGCATGCACTTGAATATAAAATCCTGCAGGTTTTTAGCTTTGTACTCAGTGCGGTTAGCATCGTGCCAGAGAAATACAATGGGAATATCTTCGTCTTGTTGTTCCGTTGGAAAAAAACAATACATATCGCCTGCGCCGTTTTGCGCAAAGGGAATAAAGCGTAGACCGGTTTTTATATGCATCCAATAATCAGGATCGTTCCATTCATCCAGTATGCCGGCAATGTGCTGAAGGTTGGTTAGTTCAAAGTCATTGGCAAACAGTAAAAGGGGAGGGTTCTCACGCAGTAGTGGATATTGCCCGGTTATCCAGGTGGGGCCTCTTGTTCCCCATTCCAACATACCATCGGTATAAAGCTGATGATACAAAGGCGGGTAGCGGAAATTGAATTGTTGTTCTATAATTTGTAGCGGGTTCATTGGTTGTTATTAAGCAGTTATCAGATCTTGTTGCGTCATTTATTGCCTTTAAAGAGGTGAATCTAATTGCTGATTAAATTCTATAAAATCTTCGTGCAGTCCGCTAATGGGTTTGCCCAATGTATCGCTGTTCCTGTTGAATTCTACCAGTTGCCAGCTATCTTCGCTTTCAAAATCAAAGTTACCTTCGTCAAAGATCCCCAGCATATTGTAGAGCATTCCCTTACTATAATTGATCAGGAATTGCTGCAATTTTTCTTCCCCCACTGCCGCCGCTATTTCTTTATGTGTAGTATTGATATGGCGATCAAAATCATTCCCACAATCTATGCTGCCCTGTACATCATGGGCGGATTGATACAAACTTTTCAATATCATAAAGCGGGCAAACTGTGGTATACCCTCTTGCAGTTCGCTGAACGCCCAACGCAAAGGTTCTTTTGCGCCAGCATTTGCCATCTTTATGACGAGTAACTCCAATCGGTCTTTTTCTGTTTCACTCAACTTGGAAATACGGTGCTCATAATACTTTTTGTCGGCTGATCGTTCCAGGTGTTTTTGAATTTCTTTCATTACTAAATATTAATAATTGTTGTTTTTTGATCTATTAGTCTTCACCATGCACCACTTCATATTCATCAAACAGATCAAATACCTTTTGCGCGTAATCGATGGGTGACATGGGTAAACCGTCGTCAAAATTTTCATCGGTCTCCACCCATTCACCTTCCAGTTTTTGAAACATGATCGCCGCTATCTCGCGCACTTGCGCTGCATCCATTTGTTCGTTGGTCCAGTCTTCGCCATTGTGGTCGTTGGCCGGGTCGAGCCAAATGTTGCTGTTCTTCCAGTAACCGGCTGTATATTTTTTTCCACTTCTTCTGTAAAATCATAGGAGTTGATATTCCATCCTGCTTGCTCCAATACTTCTTCCCGGTTGGCGTATTGTTTGTTCCAGCGAGGGGCGCTTTTCCAATAGGCGATAAGGATGGTGGCTTTGTCTACCTCCGGGTTGTCTTTTATCCAGTTAAGCAAAAAACGATTGCCGTCCCAGTTAGCCGTAAACACCGATTGATGTATCTCCAATGGCGTGGCTTGTGAAAGGAACTCCAGCCAGAGCTGGTTTATCAGGTTTTCCATTTCCTGTTCGGTTACTTTTTTCATGATCTTGTTTATTGTTGCGAACAAAGATATAGGCAGGGGTGACATTATTGATAAAACCAGCGTCACAATATGTCTACATTATCATTTGAAAAGCGTCTACAAATTGTCTACAAGCGGGAATGTGATTAATGCCTGTTGTACTGATCACTTAAGTAGGTAAAATGGAAACCAATTTCGCTTTTGTCGTTATCTTCATCCCCTCATGAGAATAGAAATAACAGACTACCAATTGACGATAACCGGAAACCAGGTAAACTTCCCAATACCTGTTGATGAGCTCAAAAAAATATTAGGAGAAGCCCGGGTGGTAAAGAAAAAGTATAATCATGTATACACCTGGGATGAACCAGGCATTTGCGGCTATTCCAACGATGGAAATGAAGTTCAATCGCTCGCCCTGATCATAAAACCGATGGAATATGACTTTTCTCCAAAAAGTACTTTTACAGGAGAAATATTGGTTAAAGAACTTAGTCATGCCGATTATTATCAACAACATTTTGCGGTTATTAAGAAAATTTCAAAGTATTCCGAAGGCGGCACTTTTGTCGTAGGGGAGGTTTCCGTTTATTATGATATAGAGGAAAATGAAATAAGGTCGGTCGGTCTTGAAAAATATGTTGCACCACCTCCGAAAATTTATTCAGGCAAATACAGGTATAAAAAAATAGAAGGGGAGAAAATTGAATTTGCCGACTTCAATTTCAAACTGGCCATTATTCAGGAGTTAATGTATAATAAGAAATTGATCAAACCGGAATTCGATCTGTATGATTTTGTAGATAATTATCAGGAAAGA
>DASUVL010001013.1:0-9873 GCA_036379015.1 Niastella sp. | reverse complement strand
ACATTTACCGCTGTTCTTTGAAAAAGAGGAATTGCTGGTGCCGTTTGAAATGCCACTGTTCCGGTTATTATCTACACAGGGTTATGCTATTAAGCAGGATAAAAGAAAATTACTCTATCCGTTGAAAACAACCGTTGCGCCTCATGCACATAGCAGCAACAGTTTATTTTCAAAGATCATGCAGTTCACAAATGCCGGTGTATGAATAGTGCGTTGATCCGTTTATTGCAATTAAGTGATCCCGCATTGCCGGTGGGTGGATTTTCGCACTCCGCCGGCCTGGAGACCTATGTGCAATTGGGTATCGTAAAAGATGCGGCCACAGCCAAGGCATTTGTAACGGGTATGCTATCGCAGAACATCCACTTTACAGATGCTGCAATTGTTTCACTGGTATACGAAGCAATTGCAGGCAATCATCCCGATGAGCTTAGCCAACTGGATGACCTATGCACGGCAGTTAAACTTCCCAAAGAAATACGGCAGGCCAGTCAAAAGCTGGGCTTGCGCCTGCTTAAGCTCTTTCAACCTTTGTGCAACAACGATTGGTTGAACCGGTATGTTACCGCCGTTCAATTAAAACAGTTACATGGCCATTATTGTATGGCATTTGGCATTATCGCCTGTGCTATGCAAATAGCCAAAGCAGATGCCCTTACCGGTTTTTATTATAACGCAGCTGCCGGGTATGTAACCAATAGTGTTAAGCTGGTGCCGCTCAGCCAGCAAAGCGGACAGGAATTGTTGTTTTCATTACAGCCATTGATAACGGAACTGGTACAAAAAAATCAACAACCTGATAGAGAGATGATCGGTGTATGCTGTACAGGTTTTGATATCCGTAGTATGCAGCACGAGCAATTGTATTCGAGATTGTATATGTCATGAGTGGTGAATAGGCAACACTCAGAAAAAAGGACTTCAAATGGAAAGAAATTATATAAAAATAGGCATTGCAGGTCCTGTTGGCTCGGGTAAAACTGCCCTGATAGAACGATTGACGCGTAAGCTGTATCCAGGTTATAGCATTGGCGTAATTACTAATGATATCTACACAAAGGAAGATGCAGAGTTTCTTACCCAAAACAGTTTGCTACCCGCTGAAAGAATTATTGGGGTAGAAACAGGTGGCTGTCCTCATACAGCTATTCGTGAAGATGCCAGCATGAACCTGGAAGCAGTGGAAGAAATGGCTACGCGTTATACAGATGTGCAGATCATTTTCATTGAAAGCGGTGGCGATAATTTATCGGCTACGTTTAGTCCCGACCTTGCCGACCTGACCATTTTTGTAATTGACGTAGCGGAAGGCGATAAAATACCCCGCAAAGGCGGGCCGGGTATTACCCGCAGTGATCTGCTGGTGATCAATAAAATTGACCTGGCTCCTTATGTAGGCGCCAGTTTGGAAGTGATGGAACGCGATGCCCGCAAAATGCGTAATGGTCAGCCTTTTGTTTTTACTAACCTGGTAAATGGCGATGGTTTACCTCACGTAATCAACTGGATTAAAAAATATGCCTTACTGGAAGAAACAGAAGAACCTGCATTGTACCGATGAAATCGCACCTGCACATACACGTCGCAGCCCGTAATGGTATCTCCTATCTTAAACAGAGCTATCATACCCCACCCTTCAAGGTGGCCAATATTACCGAAGATAAAAAAGCCGGTCCATTACACCTGATGCTGATGTGTTCATCACCCGGTATTTTAGATGACGATGATTACCAGGTAAAGATCAATATAGAAGAAGATAGCCACCTGCATATGCATACGCAATCGTACCAGCGTTTATTCAATATGAAAAACGGAGCCAGGCAAAGCATGGAAGTGTACCTGCAAAAAGGCGCCTCATTCATCTACATTCCTCATCCGGCCGTACCGCATAAACAATCTGTTTTTACAACCCGAAATAAAATTTACCTGCAAGGCGACAACCGGTTAATCTGGGGTGAGTTGTTGACCTGTGGCCGTAAACTGAACGGCGAACAATTTGATTTTGTAAAGTATCACAGCGTTACGGATATATATCTGAATGGCCGCCTGGTGATCAAAGAAAACTGGTTGGCACAACCTGCTATTACCAATGTGCATGCCATTGGCCAGTGGGAAGGTTATTCGCACCAGGCCAGTCTGATTATACTGGATAAACCGGAGACCATCACCGGGCATTATGAAACAATCAATACTTATTTACACCAACAAAAGGAGATCACCTTCGGCATCAGTACTATTTCAAATACCGGTATTATTGTACGCATACTAGGTAACAAAGCAGAACAGCAATTCAACTGCCTGAACGCAATTGCGGCTTTGGTAACAGTAAATAACAATAACCTCAAAAAAATACCTGCTACGCATGTTAACTGAGCTGCAAATATTGATGCTGACAGCCGCCGGTATTGCCTGTTTACATACGCTTACCGGACCAGATCATTATTTGCCGTTCATTGCACTTTCCAAAGCCAGGGGCTGGCGCTTTGGCAAGACACTTGTATGGACGATCCTCTGCGGGTGCGGACATGTTTGGAGTTCCGTGCTGTTGGGATTAGGCGGCGCTGCCCTGGGCTGGTCGTTATCAAAAATAACCTGGCTTGAAAATATCCGCGGCGGAGTAGCTGGCTGGGTATTGCTATTTTTTGGGTTAGTATACGGCGTCTGGGGATGGATGCGGGCCTATAAAAACAAAACGCATAAGCACTTTGATACGTTTGAAGACGGATCAATGTATGTATATGAACATAAACACGGTGAAGCGGTAATGCCCAAAGAAAGATATAAAGTTACGCCCTGGGTTATGTTCATTATTTTCTTATTGGGCCCTTGCGAACCGATGATTCCCTTATTATATTATCCTGCTGCGCAGAACAATTGGTTTGGAATGGTTTTGTTGATTGCCGTTTATACCTTCTTTACCCTGGCCACTATGCTGGTGATGGTCATATTGGGGTATTATGGGGTGTCTTTCCTGAAAACCGATAAGCTGGAGCAGTATGTACATGCTCTTGGCGGACTTACGCTGTTTATCTGCGGCGCAGGTATGGTGTTTATGGACTGGTGAACTATTATTCTCTCACCACCGTGCCGGTTATATATCCATACGGTTCATCGGTAGCAATAAAAATTTCATTCTTATTGTCCATCCCAAACTGTTCCAGGTTGTAAAGTATATGGTGTTTATTAGGCATCTTTAAACTGATCTCATTCACCGCTGCATATTTTTTCAATACAGCCTCCCCCATCGCAAACAAAGTATGTTGTACAGACAGGCTATGATGATCGGCAAAGGTTTGTAACAAAGTGGTTCGAATGCCGTTAAACAATTCAACAAAAAGCACATTAGATGAGTTATATATCCAACTTACTTCGCATTGCGTAGAAAAGATGCGGTCACTGGTTTCTTTCAATGTGGTATATTGATCTTTAATATAATTCTCAAAACCCGAATCGGTAGTTTTTAATATCAGCAGATCGGCGATTCCAGATGTAACGGCGATGCCTTTTTCATTTTGTACAATGGTGGCAGTATGTTTCTCCGTACCACCGCTACAATAAGCATGTGGGTGTTCACCTCCATTAAAACGCATCCGCTTCCAGCTATGTTCTGCTATTTCAATCCGTGCCTCGGAAATAGACGGATTATTATTGAAGAAATAATTAGCCAGGTACAGCCCAAAGGATTCAATGGAGGAAACAAAATGTTCCTTCGCCAATGCATACACCGTATTTTTCTGGGTATCAGTAGGCAATATCTTTGAATTATCGCCTACGGTATGAGCAGTTACAAAATCGCCTTCCAGCACTACATTCACAGATATCTGCCTGAATTCATGGTATTCGGGATGACGAATGATCTTCGATAAGTTAACTGCATTTTTACCATATGTATTCTTCCCCAGTTTAATTGACATAGCAGCGTATTTTGGTGAATGTATACTCAATATAAACAATTAATTGTCTATTTTTATTAGAGGACTTTAAATATTCCAGCATGGTCGACCTGGCAATCATTGGTAGAAACATTTGTACACCCGATGGCATTACGGCCGGGGCAGTACTTGTCAAAGACGGTATAATTGCCGACGTTGTGTCCGTTCTGCCCCCTGACACCAGTGCCACGGTGATCGATATTGGCGAAATGGTACTGATGCCGGGTTTTATCGATCCGCATGTGCACCTTAATGAACCAGGCCGTACTGCCTGGGAAGGGTTTGCTACCGGAACCCGATCAGCTGCAGCAGGAGGCATTACCACACTGGTTGAAATGCCATTGAATGCATCACCCGTTACTACCACTGCCGCTGCCTTTGATAAAAAAGTTGCTGCCACTGAAGGACAATTGCAGGTGAACTGTGGATTTTGGGGCGGTCTTGTTCCCGGCAATGAATCGGATATTGAAAAATTGATCGATAAAGGAGTGCTGGGCTTCAAGGCATTTCTTACCCACTCCGGTATTGATGAATTTCCCAATGTTACAGCAGACGATCTGCACAAGGCGATGCCCATTATCGCCAGCCATAATTTACCGCTGCTGGCTCATTGCGAACTGACAACGGGCAATAGGCAACCGGCCCCGGGCAATGATAAAGCAGGCATCGATGAACGTTCGTATCAGCACTATTTGTTATCCAGGCCAAAGGAATGGGAAGATGAAGCCATTGCACTGATGATACAACTTTGTGAGCAGTACCAGTGCCGGGTACACATTGTACACCTGTCATCGGCCAATTCCATTGAACAAATAAAAAGGGCCAAACAAAAAGGATTACCTATCACGGTTGAAACGGCACAGCACTATCTATATTTTAATGCCGAAGAAATCCCGGATGCACAAACCGCGTTTAAATGTGCGCCGCCCATTCGGGAGAAAGCGAACAATGAGAACCTATGGCGGGCATTACTGGAAGGCATTATAGATTTTGTGGCTACAGACCATTCACCGGCGCCCCCAGATATGAAAGAAATTGAATCGGGTAATTTAATGAAAGCCTGGGGAGGTATTGCATCGCTGCAACTGGCATTGCCCGCACTTTGGACTGCCGCCCGCAAAAGAAATATTCCGGTTACCAATATAACTAAATGGCTTTGTGAAATGCCGGCCCTATTGCCCGGTTTACAAACGCAGAAAGGAAAGATCGCCAGGGGGTTCGATGCAGATCTGGTTGTATGGGATCCCAATAAACAGTTTACAGTTACAGCGGAACAACTGCACCACAAACATAAAATAACCCCGTACCTGAACCAGGAATTGTATGGCGTGGTAATGCAAACCTGGCTGGGCGGACAATTAATTTTTGACCAGGGAACATTCCCTGTTTTGAACAAAGGAAAAATTATTACGCATTGACACCTGAACATCTACAGCAGGCAACCATCATCCTGCAACGGATCAATGAACTGGCTTCTATCAGTGAAATGCCGGGTGTTATTACCCGCACGTTAGGCACCGAAGCGTTTATTAAAGGAAGGGCGTTGGTGGCCCAATGGATGCAACAGGCAGGTTTACAAACACGGATCGATGCTATTGGTAATATACGAGGAAAACTGGTATCGCCTAAAGCGGATGCCAAAACGCTGGTGATTGCATCGCACATCGACACTGTAGTCAATGCCGGAAAATTCGATGGACCACTGGGTGTGCTCATGGGGCTTAATGCTGTTGAACAACTGATTCAAAAAAACAATACACTCCCCTTTCACATTGAGCTCATTGCTTTTTGCGATGAAGAAGGCGTTCGCTTTCATACTACCTACCTGGGCAGTAAAGTCCTTGCCGGCCATTTCGATAACAACCTGCTCGCAAAACAGGATGCTAACGGCACCACCTTACAACAAGTGATACAGGCCATGGGGGGAAACACAACCTTGTTACAACAGGATGTTATACCAGCTGACGATTGGCTGGGTTATTTTGAAATTCACATTGAACAAGGTCCCGTTTTATATGAAAGGAATATCCCCGTTGGGATCGTTACTGCCATTGCTGGACAAAAAAGGATTGCGCTCACGTTTACAGGAGAAGCGGGGCATGCAGGCACGGTGCCTATGCATATGCGTAGTGACGCTTTATGCGCAGCCTCGGAATTTATACTGGAAGCAGAACGGTTTGCCGCCAACCCTGTTCACCGGGTAGTAGCAACCATTGGAACGTTACAGATCACACATGCGGCCAGTAATGTAATACCCGGCGAAGTGAGTTGTACCCTTGACCTGCGAAGCGACGATCAATCAGTATTATCATCCTGCTATAAACAGCTTGAACAACTGGCCGCAACTATATGCGAGCGACGTAATATTGTATTGGATTGGGAATCTGTACAGGAATCAAATCCGGTAACCTGCGATACTACCATGAATCACTTGCTGGCGCATTCAGTGCAGCAAGCCGGTTATGAAGTGGTTAACCTGGTAAGCGGCGCGGGACATGATGCGGTAGCGATAGCGCCGGTATCGCCGGTAGCCATGTTATTTGTACGTTGCTTCAAGGGCATAAGCCATAATCCGCTTGAAAACGTTGAACTGAAAGATATCGCCGCTGCTGTTGACGTATCGGCTATATTTATGCAAACACTTATTCAAAAATATAATCCCGCTTAATATGGAAATATCAGCGCTAACAAGAACGGTCGTAAAAAGAAATCATGCGGTTATTTGTCCGGATGGCTATGTGAACAGCAATGTGCCGGGCTGGACAAACTGCACGGTCAATGTGATCATCAATGAACAAATGGGCGCGCGTCTTTGTCAAACATTGATCACTTTACAAAAAGAGGGCAGCCTTACAGGAAGCACCCAGCAATCGCAGATATTCTTTTATGTAATCGAAGGAAAATGCAAGGCCAGTATCAGCGGGGAATCAAAAGTATTGACTACAGGTCAGTTTGTTTATGTACCTATTCAAAAAGACTATGTGCTCGATGAAGTAACGCCGGGCACGCAAATCCTCACCTTTCATAAATTGTATGAGCCTTTGCAGGAAGCGCCGGTGCCGTTAACCCTGTTTGGTGATTCAGCCAACATTCCTGCGCCGGAATACCTGAACGATCCTAAGCTGCGATTACAGGTACTCTTACCGGACAATTTATCCTTTGATATGGCGGTGAATATTTTTACCTACGATCCCGGAGGACATCTGCCGTTTGTGGAGACCCATATCATGGAACATGGTTTGCTGTATTTACAAGGTCAGGGGGTGTATATGCTCGATCAGCAATGGTATCCGATAAAAAAGGGCGATTCCATCTGGATGGCACCCTATTGCCAGCAATGGTTTACGGCCATGGGCAAAGAACCGGCTGTGTATATTTATTACAAGAATGTGAACAGGTTTCCTACTGTATTGTGATGGTGGTTTGCGTAAGAATTGGGAATTATGGATCGCGGCCGGCCATTCACCATTGACCATTCACCAAAATCAACGACTATGACCATCGCCGAATTTGATCACCTGGATGCAGAACAGAAAAAAGCACTGTTGCTTCAATGTTGCGGGAGCGCCAACTGGGTAAACAATATGTTAGGTGCATTACCGGCCGAAGATCTGGTCGATCTGTTGGAGATTGCCGAAGAACAATGGTATGCCTGTCATGAATCTGATTGGCAGGAAGCATTCTCCCATCATCCTAAGATTGGGGACATTGACTCATTAAAAGAAAAGTTTGCCTCCACCGCTCATTGGGCGGAAGGTGAACAGGCAGCCGTACAACAAGCTTCTGAACAAACTTTACAGGAACTGGCAGCAGGGAACCAGACTTATGAACAACGGTTCGGTTATATCTTTATCGTTTGCGCCACCGGTAAATCGGCCGATGAAATGCTGCAATTATTAAACCAACGGTTATATAACAATCCGGAGGTTGAAATACAAATTGCGATGGAAGAACAAAACAAGATCACCAAACTCAGGCTTGAAAAACTATTTGATATTTGAACCCGTAAACTCCCACTTTACATGAGCCAGTTAACCACCCACATACTTGATACTACGCATGGTAAACCTGCAGCCGGCGTGCTCATTGTATTATACCAGCAACAAAATGCAGACTGGAAAGAGATCGTACGTGGCATTACCAACCACGATGGCAGAATAACAGACTGGCTGCACAAAGAAGAGATACTGCCAACCGGGCAATACAAATTGAAATTTGAAACGGGCGATTATTTTAAACAGTTTATGATCTCTTCCTTTTATCCGTTTGTAGAAGTGATATTCAACATAACTGATGAATCGCATTACCATGTTCCGTTGTTATTAAATCCGTTTGGTTACTCAACATACCGCGGTTCGTGATATGGGCCCTAATAAAATGAGGCGCTTACAGTTATACCTGTTGCAATAAATTATATTTTACAATAAAGAATAATTATGAAATTTTCCATACCGGAAGTTGAGAAGTCTGCGCTGTTAGATCAATTGCAAAGAGCCAATCTCAAATTCCAAAAAACATATCCTGGTGACAAACCTGAACGCCAACCAGTACATACAGTGTATGGAGGCGCCAATTTGTTTAAAGCAGATACCTGTGTTAAGATGGGTGACATCGCCTTAAAGAACCTGCAAACCTATGCCCCCAATTTTGTAGTGCTGGCCAATGTATTGCAGTTAAACGGCTATGAACATTTACCGCGTCATCAAAGTGAGATTGAAGCATTGACTAAAAGACTGGATGATATGCCGGAAGCCCTCAGAAAACAGGAGCCAGCCTGGCTTGCTTATACGGTGTATAACAAGATCATTAAAAAACTGGAAAAGGAAGCGGTGGAAGATTTCAGGATTGATTTTGAAGATGGCTTTGGTAACCGGCCCGATGACGAAGAGGATGCTACCGCCATACAGGCTGCCCGGGAACTGGCCTCCGGTATGAAAAACAACACCATCTCACCTTTTATTGGCATCCGCATAAAGCCATTTACGGAAGACCTGAAACAACGGGGCGTACGCACGTTAGATATCTTCCTTTCTACCTTGCTTGAAAACACCAACGGTGTTTTGCCTAATAATTTCGTAGTTATGTTGCCGAAAGTAACCATTCCGGAACAGGTAGTAACCCTGGTGCGGTTGTTTGAAATAATAGAAAAGGCTCATAAACTGGCACCTGGTTCGTTGACAATGGAAACGATGGTAGAGGCGACACAAATTATTATGGATGAGGAAGGTCGCAATCCATTGCTGCGCATTATTAAAGCCAGTGAAGGACGATGCATCGCGGCACATTTCGGAACCTATGACTACACCGCCTCCTGCGGCATTACGGCGAAGTACCAAACTATGGCGCACCCGGTTTGCGATTTTGCCCATCACATGACCAAGGTAGCATTGGCAGGTACAGGCATTTTCTTATCTGATGGCGCTACCAATGTTATGCCTATTGGCCCGCACCGCGGTGAACAGTTAACCTTTGAACAAATGGCGGAGAACCGCGAATCGGTACACCATGCCTGGCGTACCGGGTTTCACCATACCATGCACTCTTTGATCAATGGTTTTTACCAGGGCTGGGACCTCAATCCCGCACAATTACCGATGCGCTATGCAGCCACTTATAATTTCTTTTTAAATAGTTATGAGGATGCCGTTTTCCGGTTAAAAACATTTGTTGAACGGGCAGCTGTTTCTACCCTAACCAAAGATATATTTGATGATGCAGCCACCGGACAGGGATTGCTTAACTTCTTCTTAAAGGCCATGAATTGCGGCGCCATTACTGAGGACGAAGCCACAGCTACCGGTCTTAGCGTTGATGAAATACGTAGCCGGTCTTTTTACCGGATCCTGGAAGGAAGAAGGAAAAAGTGATGCATGTCAAACGCAACTATACCCATCATCACCAGTTGGTGTTGATGGGTAAGCGTATTGGCAATAAATAATTA
>DASUVL010001012.1:0-2720 GCA_036379015.1 Niastella sp. | reverse complement strand
TCCAGAAAAAAATGTATATGATCAATTTATTTGTTGCTTTCATTACAAGCATTATGCCATCCTTATTTATCATTATAATGGAATTGCATATTCAAATGGTTGACATTTATTTGTTTAGTTTTTTAGTACCCGCTGCGGCCCATGAAATGACGGATGAAGGGCAAGTTGAAAAGTTTAAGAGTTAATAGTTGAAAAGGAAGAATTCACTTAAAGGCTGAAGCTGCCGTCACAATTAGTAAAAAAGAAAAGGCCGCCTTGTACGTGGCGGCCCGGGATTGGGGTTAACGCTATCCTATTAGCTAATTCCAGGTAAAATTGAGCGGTACATTCAACTTGATGCCGAAATTCCGGCCCATATTGAATACCCCCGTGCGACCGGTAACATTATTAACAGCCGCATATTTTAACCGGCTTAAGTGATTTTGATACGCCACATCGCCCAGGTTGTATGCCGTAAAACGAAGGCTGAAAAGCGTCTTGCCTTTGCTCACAAAATCGCCGCCGATACCTGCGTTGATCAACCAGTAATCGGGCGTAGCCGTTTCGGTATCAAACCCGGTAAAAGGATGATCCTGTTTGAACGTATAATCGCTCTCCAGGTTGATGTGCAGGTTACGGACCGTTTTTCCTTTAGGGAGCAGACTCACCGCCAGATCGGTGAACAGTCTTGCCGCCGGGATAAACGGAATATTTTTAGTGCCATCCACTGCTTCGGTAAACTGGGCACGGGTATACGAAAATGCATTTCTGAAGTGAAGCCAATCCAGCGGGTGGGGGTGAATGTCGAGAGCCAGTTCCGCGCCATATAAATTGGCATCTTTCTGATCAAAATGGTAAACGTTCAAGTCATCACCAGTATCGGGATCAGTAAGGATGGAGTCTGTACCGGCGCCATTTACTACCTTTTCATAAAAAATAAAATTATTTATATGATTATAGAACAGGCTTGTTTCCAGGGAAACATGTTCTGAATTCAGTTCAAAACCACCATCCACCTGTAAACTGGTTTCCGACTTCAGATCAGTTGCACCCACTTCGTACCGGTTAGTACCTTCGTGTGCGCCGTTGCTCGACAGTTCGGCCAGGTTGGGAGCCCTGAAACCACGGGCCAGATTGAATTTAAGGGTTACCAGGTCGCTGGCGGCATAACTAACACCCACACTTCCTGATACATTGGAGAAATTACGCGAGAAACCGGTAAACTTAAGCTGATTGTCTACATCCATCGGTTTGCCATTTACGTGACGGCTATCGAAACGGATACCGCCTGTAAGCGACAATTTGTTTTTATTATAATGGGTAAACACAAAACCACCGAGATCGAACAGATCGTAATCGGGGATGATCACTTCTTCGGCTTTATTGGTATTGGTTTGCGACATACCATTGATACCAATGGTTGTTTTCCAATATTGGGTAGAAGGCAAATGCCAGCGCAATGCGTAATTAACGGTCTTCAGATCAAACCAGGCATCGGGTGTTGCGGCTTCATCGGCATTACCAAATTCCTGCCGCTGGTTTTGTTGATAGCCTACCGTAACATCCATACTTCCTTTGCCCAGTGCGAAGTTGTTATCTGATGAAATTTTAAAATGACGGATATGCTGAAAAGGGATTTCCGGGGTTACTTTTTTGAAATCCTCGTTGGTAGCAATATCCTCCGTGCCGCCAGGCATTGCCTTAATAAAGGCGCCGGTGGCGCTGTCGCGATCACCTTCTACCATACCAATGCGTTGATCGAAATTACTCACCATCAAATGACTGTAGCCCCAGGTGCCACTGTAGCCCAACATGCCGCCCACATTCTGGTTATAGAATTTAGAATTAAATACCCGGCCATCGTACTTGTTCTTATAATCTTCGGCTCCTTTGTAAGAACCATATGCATTAAAACTAAACCCGTTCTTTGTACCGGCCACATCGCCATAAAAACCACGAAGCGAATTATTGGTTTGGTATTCGCTCAATACATTGGCGTTTATATGTCCTTCAGCTACGGGTCGTTGCGAAATGATGTTAATAACACCGGCCAGAGCATCGCTGCCATACATCAGGGAGGCAGGTCCCTTCAATACTTCCACACGCTGAATGCTGTAATCATCTATTTCAATACCGTGTTCATCACCCCATTGCTGACCTTCCTGGCGCATACCATCATTAATGGTAACAACGCGGTTATAACCCAGGCCACGGATAAAAGGTTTTGTAATGGCCGGACCCGTTGACAAACCATTCACTCCAGGTACCGTTTTAGTGAGGGCATCTATGGCATTGGTAGCCGAAATATTAAACAGCTGTTCTTTTTTCAATACATCAACCGGTTGCGACGACTGTCTGATGCGTGTAGCGGAAGATACCCCGGTCACTGTAACTTCTTCGTTTTCTACAACGGCCTCCTTTAAAGCAAAATCTTTTTGGGTATCGCCGTTTATGGTTACTGTTTCTATAATAGAGGAATATCCCCGGTACGTGATCTCAATCAGGTATTTGCCGACATTCAAATTAGCAATGCGGTACATGCCTTTATCGTCTGATATAGTTCCCTTCTTCAGGTCATGCAAGTAAATGCTGGCGCCCGGTAATGACTCTCCGGTTTTGGCGTCTGTTATCTTTCCGGTAAGCACACCACCAACTGCCGGGGGAGCAGGTATAGGATTATTACCAGACGTAAGATTTTGTTGGCTATAAGTATATGAGCTAATTACAATGAATATAAATGA
>DASUVL010001011.1:0-4065 GCA_036379015.1 Niastella sp. | reverse complement strand
GCATTTATCAAAAAAGATAAAGGGGAATTCAACCGCCTGAAGAATGATATGTATTGCTACCAGGCAATGGCGTATCACTATGCATTCAAAGCAGAAGCCGCGATACACGTGTTGCGCTATAAATACTCCAATGATATTGCCGATTTGGAAAAAGCGTTGCCTTTATTGCAAAAAAGCGTGGAGTGGTATCAGAAATTAGTGCAACTCACGCAGCATTCTTATTTGTATGCCAACAGTATGCAAACGCAGCAACGGAAGATCCCGGTAAACGGAAAAGACACGAAGAATAAGACCTGGAAAGAATTGTTACCATTCTATCAAAGAGAGTTGCAAAACTTTAAACATCATATTGAGGTATTGAAAAAGCAGGGCGCGGGCGCAGGCGTCGCCAGCATGAAGCCATTAAAGAACGAACCTGTACAAATACTTACAGAGAATATAAAAACATATACCGTACAAAAGAATGCCGTTGTATTTCCAGATCTTAGTGTAGTGATCAACGAGCTGCCGGCATTAATTACCGGATTGCAAGGTATACATTATAGTCAGAGCCGGCAGATAGTAGAAGGTACAACATTAAATTTCCGCACCACTGCACCAGTAAAACTATTAGTTGCTTATTTTGCAGAAAAGAACAGCGCCTATTTACCGGAGCCAACATTAGAGATAGATGCCAGCGCGAATGATTTCGGACAGGCAGAGGTGAAAGTGGCAAATGCGATAGCAATAGATGGATTCCCTGCAATAAACATACATACATTTTCGTTTCAGGGCGGGACACATACACTTACATTAGGAAAAGGATCATGTTTATTATTGGGCTTTATCAATGATAACGATCCGCTGCCGGTTGTAGATGCCGGGCTGGGCGTTACGGAAAACGCCGGTGCGTTGGATTGGTTGTTCGAAAAATAACGATTGCTGCCAGCGTACATGGAGATGGATTATTTGCATTAAATAATCGCTATCACATATTGAAAAAATAACAAGTGGCTTTGCCATTGCATTACAGTTGTGCGAATAATTGTAGTAATGTCAATTAATTACACTTATTATTTACCGAATATGAGTATGCGTTTATGGAATAGTAAGATGTTCCATCATTTCAGGAAGAAGTGACATTGTTTAGCACAGTGCGTAACTGTTTCTTGTGACGTATTATGCAATATCCAGAAAAACACCACCCCCATCTCTTTATGCGTAGCTATGCACGTAGTTGTTCCTTGGTTAAAATTTGCTCCTCTCAATTGTTAAAACATAAATCTTAAACAACTGTTGTATGATTGGAAACCCGTCCTTGAAATGCCTGATGGCGTTTTTTTTGCTACTTAACTGTACCTACCTTTTCGCGCAGGAAAGAGTTGTTACAGGGAAGATCAAAGACCCGAGCGGAAATCCGCTTCCCGGGGTCAATGTAAATGTGTGGGGCACCCGAATAAGTGTCACCGCCGATGTAACAGGTACTTTCCGCCTGCCGGTTCCTTCTGAAAATTCCGTTCTTGTATTCAGCTTTGTAGGCTTTTTACAAAAGGAACAAAAAGTAGGAGCTGATTCTACATTTAACATTAGTATGACCTACGATAATGCCGACCTTGACCAGGTGGTGGTAGTAGGTTATGGTACGTCGAAACGAAGAGACCTTACCGGTTCCGTGTATTCGGTGAAACCCGGTCAGGTAACCGCAACACCTGTAGCCAATGCAGCTGAAGCATTGCAGGGTAGAATTCCCGGTTTGGATATCACCCGTACCAGTGGTGCGCCCGGTGCTGGTGTAAACATCCAGTTGCGTGGTAACCGCACGTTGAACGGTACCGCAAATGGTCAATCCGGAACATCAAGTACTCCACTGATAATCATCGATGGATTCCAGGGTGGAAACATTTCCGACCTGAACCCCAATGACATTGAGTCGATAGAAGTATTGAAAGACGCTTCTTCTACGGCCATTTATGGTTGGATGGGCGCCAATGGCGTTATCATTGTTACTACCAAAAGAGGTAAAGACCGTCCCAAAGTTTCTTATAATGGTTTTTATGGCGTAAACGGGTATGTTGCATATCCCAAAGTGCGTATGGGTGATGAATTTTTACAATTCAGAAGGGATGCTTTCAAGGGTCAAAACCCCACTGCAACGGACCCTACTAACGAACAACTAATGAATTCTGAAGAGTTGGACGATTACAAGGATGGCAGGTGGATCGACTGGCTTGACCTGATCACCCGCAACGGTACGCAACAAAGTCACACTGCGTCTATACAATCTGGTGGCGACAAAACCAAGGTATTCTTTTCTACCGGTATCTTTAAAGAAGAAGGTATGCTGAGAGGTACCGACAATACGCGGTTCAATGCCCGTTTGAATTATGACCAGCGCATCAGCAACATATTCAAAGCCGGCTTTATGACCCAGTTGACTTACCAAAATAACAACAACCGTACTGATCCCATGTCGCAGGTGACCAGTGTAACTCCGTTTGGACGGGTATATGACAGCCTGGGAAATATTCGCTTATATCCAGTGCTTGCTAATGATTCTACTGACCCTAAAAACAAAAGTGTTTTGAGCCCATTGACCGATGAAAGACCAGGATCTTACAAATGGAATACTATCAGGGGTAATATTATGGCTAATGCTTTCGTGGAGGTTACACCGATAACCGGATTAAGCATTAAAACCATGCTGGGTACAACCCTTGATTTCCAGAGAGAGGGTAAGTTTTTTGATTCTGTTGCGCTGGCCAACTATAATAATGGGAACGGATCTACATCTGCTATTGGCAATACATTTACCCGTTTTTATAACTGGGATAATATCGTTACTTATAACAAAAAGATAGCCGACCATAACATTACATTAACTGGTCTTACCAGCTATACCCGTTCAGACTATGAAGAGGCTACTGCAGGTGGAATTCAACAATTAACGGTTACCTCATTGTTCTATAACCTGGGAGCTAACTCCGGCAAGACCACGACGTCTAAATATATCAAGACTACCACTTTTTCCTATGCAGGACGTTTGAACTATACGTTAAAAGGGAAATATTTGTTGCAAGCCTCTTTACGTGCTGATGGTGTATCACGTTTGGGTGACGATAACAAATGGGATTATTTTCCCTCTGCAGGTATTGGTTGGAATATTCACCAGGAAGAATTCATGAAAAATGTCTATTTTCTAAATAACCTTAAGGTCAGGGCTACTTATGGCGTGGCAGGTAACGCGTCTGTAGCAGCGTATGGAACACAAAGTCTTTATTATCCTGTTAACTATATTCTTGGTGCAAAAGAACAGCCTGCTGCAATCCAGGAGGGCAAGGCCAGTAATACCGGCCTGAAATGGGAAAAAACGGCAACAACAAACATCGGTCTTGACTTTGCTTTGCTGAAAAGCCGCATTTTTGGTACTGTGGATGTGTACAAATCAAAAACGAACAACATTCTGTTCCAACGTCCTGTTCCGCCTTCTTCGGGGTTGGTCAGTGTATGGCAGAATGTAGGAGAATCTGAGAACAAGGGGATTGAAGTGGCGCTTTCAACAGTTAACGTAAGCAGCCGTGATTTCAAGTGGACAACGACTTTCACCTTTACCAAAAGCAGTGAAAAGCTGACGAAGCTTATCGATAATAAATATGTCATTATTAATGGTGAAAAAAACACATTAATGGCTGGTCGTCCCGTTAAATCATTTTATAGCTATCATAAGCTAGGTATCTGGCAGGAAAATGAGAACAAGGATGCTATGAAAACTGGTACTTACACTTTTGTGCCCGGTGATATTAAAGTGGAAGATATGAACGGTGATAATAGGATTGATAATATAAATGACCAGGATTTTGCAGGCGCCGACGTGCCAAATTGGTTTGGTGGTTTACAAAGTACCTGGACCTACAAAGGCCTTGAGTTGGGCGTTTATATGTTTGCCCGTTACGGTCAGCAAATCTATGCCGAATTCATGGCAGGACGCTACAATGTTGGTGGTACAGGTAATGGTTTGGCCGGTGTTGATTACTGGATGCCAAGCAATCCAACCAATGATTTCCCACAACCTCGTACCGGTCAGCTTAT
>DASUVL010001010.1:0-3729 GCA_036379015.1 Niastella sp. | reverse complement strand
CCATTTATTGGTATATCCACATGGGTTACGGGATCAAAATGCTTATTATAGCCCGGAAAGGGTTTGCCTGTTGTTTGGCTACTACAATGCAACGCCTCTAAACGGCGCTTTGTATTTACCAGGTGGTATTGTGTATTCCTGTTTATCTCATGATATCATTGCGCATGAAACGACCCATGCATTGTTGGATGGGATGTATAGCCGTTTTATGGAACTTACTCATCCGGATATGCCAGGGTTTCATGAAGGTTTTGCAGACATTGTGGCCCTTTTGCAACACTTTACTTTTCCGGAAATTGTGAAGAACCAACTACGTAAAGTGAGGGGCGCCCTTGATACAGAAAATTTGTTGGTGAAACTGGCGGTAGAATTTGGTCTTTCAACCGGGGAGCGTCGTTCGTTACGTGATGCCATTGGCATGACCGACAAAAAGGGCAACTGGATGCTTAAGCCACCCTCTACCTTTGATTATGAACGGGCCATAGAATGCCATGACAGGGGAGCATTGCTGGTGTCAACCGTGTTCGATGCATTTCTAGCCATTTATAAAAGTCGTACTGCTGATCTGATGCGCATTGCCACAGGCAGATCGGGCATAGTGCATACTGGTGAATTGCATCCCGATCTCATTGGGCGTTTGGCAGATGAAGCTTCTAAAACAGCTTCGCATGTTCTTACCATGTGTATTCGCGCATTGGATTATTGTCCGCCGGTAGATCTGAACTATGGTGATTACCTGCGGGGATTGATTACTGCAGATAAAGAGTTGGTGCCTGATGATGCACTTAATTACCGGATTGCTATGATCAATGCTTTTCGTAAGCGTGGTATTTTTCCACAGGGAGTACCCAACCTTTCGGTTGAAACATTAACTTATCCGGTTTTGGAGGAGATTAAAAGTCCGGGCTTCATAAAGCTGAATGAATACCTGCGAATAGTAAAGGAGATACTGGCATATAAAACCGATCGCGAAGAGATATTCGAAGCAACGGTGGAGGCTATTACCGGAAAAAGGCGAGGGAAGCCTGATAAAGAGGGTATATTGAATTTCCTGTTCGATGACAAGGGAAAGGCGTTTGATGCGGCTAACCTGGAAAGAATCACTGGCCTGGTGTTTTCGGATGATTATCAGTCATTGGGCATTCCTACTTCTAAAAGTCGTAAGGTAGGCCCCTCCGTAGAAGTACATTCGCTTCGAATACATCATCGCATTGCTCAGGACGGAACACTGCAAAATCAGATTATCCTAACGCTATGCCAGCGGGCCTCTGTGTATATTATGGAAACAAATGGAGAAGTGGATTTTGTGCCTTATAGTAAAAATAGTATACTGAATAATGCAGGCAAAACTATGATCTTCAGGGGAGGCTGCACGCTCATTTTTCACTTGAACAACCTTTGCCTGCACTTTGCCATTCGTAAACCTATTTTTGAAAGAGTTGAGGGTGGCCAAAGACGCCTCCATAGTGGCCGGTTGCACATGCAATACAAATGCATGTATGGGGAACTCTCGGAAAAGATCGGCCTTAAGGAACATGAGGCGCATGGGGAAATATTTTCATTTATGCACCAATCTAATCACGATATTTTATGAACATTACATCGATTGAAGTGAGGATGTACAATACGGGATCGGTAGGGGATTGCTTACTACTGCTTTTTTACAAGGAGCAAACACTTTCCTGTAAATTGATGATTGATTGTGGTGGTTGGAATGCGCCTAAAGAAACCATTGTGAAATGTGTGAAAGATATCCTGAAAACCTGCAAGGGGGAGTTGGATCTGCTGGTGGTAACGCATCAGCACTTGGACCATATTTCGGGTTTTAACCAGGCCAGAGAAGAGTTTAACCAGATGCATATTAAGGAACTTTGGTTATCGTGGATTGAAGATAGAAAGGACCCTGTGGGTCAGATACTGCTTGAAAAGTATGGAAAAAAATTAGCGGAATTGTCCCGGCGCACGGGAGCAGCGCATGAAATGATAGCCAAGGCCTTGACAGGAGTTAATACAGATAGCCGTTTATGTAAGATGTTGAAAGCAAAGGCCGAAAAACTAACCTATACTCAGGATCTTATTAATCTGGAAGTAGATAGGCAGGGAAGCAACTTGGTCGGTGCTGGTCTTACCAATAACGATGCTATGGCATTTGTTGAGAAAAAGGCCATTAAAGTGAGTTATTTGCGTCCGGGGACAGTATTAAAAGACCTTCCAGGTTTACAAGGAATAAAGATTTATATGCTGGGACCACCTCGCGATGAGGACATGCGATATTTTAGGATGGATACAGAAAAAGATGAAATGTATGCTGCTCAGTCTAGTGTTGATATGGAGCATGCGCGCCAAATGCTGACTAAAGGGCGTATAGCGGATAGCGGCATGATCCTGAATGAAGGTGAATCTCCTTTTGAAAATAAGTATCTTTTGCAGGCCGAAGAGAAGGAACGATGGATAAAAGATTTGTATGAGCATGAAGAGGTGAAGCATCGTCAGATAGAAACGGATTGGCTGGAAACAGCAGCTTCCGTTGCTTTAAGAGTAAACCGGCTTACCAATAATACTAGCCTGGCTATGGCTATTGAATGCACTAAAAGTGGCCAGGTATTGTTATTCCCAGGTGATGGGCAGTCTGGCAACTGGATGGGTTGGCATAAACCTGAAGTATCAAAGGCGTTTAAAGCGGAAGGAGGGAGAACTCCTCAGGAATTACTGAAAAATACCGTTTTATACAAGGTAGGTCACCATGGCAGTCACAATGGTACAGCTTCCAAAAGTGGGCTCGACTTAATGAATCATAGAGACTTGGTTGCGATGTTACCCCTGGTGCAGGACCAAATACCGGAAGCGTGGGGTGGAGTTACAAATTTTCCCGCCCATGCGCTCTATAGCGCATTGATAGAAAAGACCAGCGGTAGGTTGATAAGAGCTGATATAGGTATCGAAACCAATGATAGGGCTGAGAAAGCAAGACAAACCCTAACAGATGTAGATTTACAACAATTTATATCGGCTGTTAAAAAAGGCTCCTGCTATTATTCATTTACAATACAAATTGGGTAAGATGTGTTATTGTGTGTGCAAGACCTATAAGTGGCTGTTTTTGTGTAGTTTTGTTTATTCATAATGTTCGGTAAAACAAAATATACCACTCCTCCTGATATTGCATCCCTGGCAAGATCCTATAATGTGCTGGAGTTGGCCAGTAGTTTGCGTCATTTAGTGTCTGCTTCCTATTTAGGAAAGAATCTGGACGCTTTTTCCAAGGCCGATCTTCACTGGCTAATTAATGAAATGTTGCTGGAACAATTTAGGGGTGAAGTTATCTTAAAAGCACGCCTGGTGAACTTATTTCTTCGGCAAAACGTTACGGCTGCTTTTGAAATAAAAGTACACAGAAGCCGTGCAGATTTTTTAACGCTGAACGGTGTGAGTAAGAGCTTCGAGATCAAATCTGCTCTGGATAACCTTTATAAATTGCCCAAGCAAATTAATGACTACCTACGTGTTTTTGATTACAACTACCTGGTGATTGATGAGTGTCATTATAAAAAGGCACTGACCATAATTCCAGATCGTTATGGTATTATGGTTTTGCATGGCCACCAGTTGACGGAAGAACGGCCTGCTGCCTTGAACACCTACCTGGATTCTGAAACCCAATTGAAATTATTTACCAAGAAAGAATTTGCTCAAACTTTCCGGATACCTGGTATCAGTATGCATGAGGTG
>DASUVL010001009.1:0-4741 GCA_036379015.1 Niastella sp. | reverse complement strand
AGCTACAACTAATGGAAGAAAACAAAGAAATATCGGCATTGTTCCATTTAATTGACGATCCCGATGAAGAGGTCTTCAATATGGTATCAACCCGCATTATTGATTACGGGAAAGGGATCATTCCCAATCTCGAAAATCTCTGGGAGAATACCATCAGTGAAGATGTGCAGGAACGCATTGAAATGTTGATACACCGCCTGCATTACCGCGACCTGACGGAAGAATTGACACAATGGAATAATAATGTGCACCAGGATCTGCTGACAGGCGCTTTACTGGTCGCCCGCTTTCAATACCCCGACCTCGTCACCGCACAGGTTTACCAGGACATTGAAAAATTACGTCGCAATATATGGCTTGAGTTGAACAGTTACCTTACTCCCCTGGAACAGGTAAACGTTGTTACCAGCATTCTATATAATTATTTCAATTTACGAGGCGTGGAGATCGGGTATCAGAATCCCGAAGAGTTTTTGATCAATAAACAGTTGGAGACCAAACGGGGCAATACCATCGCCAACGGCATTTTATACCTGATACTATGCGAACTGCTCGATGTGCCGGTTCGTGCCATCAATATTCCGCATCAATTTGTACTGGGTTACTTTAAAACAGATTACGATTTTACCCGTCATGTAGAAAACCCGTTGTATAAAACGGAATTCTTCATTGATCCCATGAGCGGGCAGGTATTTACACATAAGGATGTAGAGAATTATTTCAAACGCATAAACGTTGCTCCTGCTGCCGGTTACTTCAAGCAGCTTTCCAATAAACGGGTGATCCAGTTCTTAATGGAAGAGTTCAGCAAATGCTTTACGGATGAGAAGAACAGTTATAAACAAAAAGAATTGCTGGCCCTTGCTGAGCTGATCACGGAAAACGAAAAGCCCGAAAACGATAAGGAAGAAGAAGATAACGATAATCAATAATAAATATTGAATAACAAATGTCGAATATTGAAGTTTGTATTCACTTCAACATTCGACATTTAATATTTATTATTCAATATTTACAAACTCAGCTTCCACCCCTCACGGTACTCTCTCTTCACAAACTGGTTGGCATCATCAAAATTGGTGATCTTCATATTCTTGGCATCCCATAACAAACGTTTTCTGCCCGGGTATTTGTTGTCTGCGCCTTTGGCATTTGCATTCTTCATCATAAAGCTGCGAATGGCCAGGTTACCCATCAGGATACTTTCTGTAAACGGACCGGCATAATCAAACGGTGAACTGGTTTGTCCTTTACCGTACCCATCAATGCAGGCGTTTACCCATTGAATATAGTGACCTTCAGGAACCCGTTTAATGGTTTCTTTGGGCATCGTCTTTTCTTTCATCAATCGGCTTGGTAATAAGCGGGGATTAGCACCATAACAATCACACATGATCTTGCCCTTGGTTCCTTCCATGATAACACCTCCATCCCAGTTACCCATGGCTTCTTCGGGTAATAACTCTTCGGGACGCTCGGGCATTAAACCACCATCGTGCCAGGATACTTTGATATTCCCCTTTCCATCTTTACGCGGGTATACCAGGTGCATAATGGAAGAAGGCGGACAGCTATCGAGGTTCACGATATCGTTCCACATTGATTTATAAGTGGTAGCCAAGCTGCACTCTACAGAAGACGGGTAATCGATGGGAAGAATACGGAACACCGGGTCCATGATATGGCAGGCCATATCGCCCAACGCACCGGTACCAAACGCCCACCAGCCACGCCAGTTAAATGGCAGGTATGCCGGGTTATAATCAATCATTTTCGCCGGACCGATCCACAGGTTCCAGTCAATCTCAGATGGCACTTCAAACGAACCGGAAGGCGTGGGAATGCCTTGCGGCCATACGGGACGGTTCGTCCAGCAATGCACGGTATGTACACTACCGATCAAACCGGCATCAACCATTTCCTTCATTTTACGAACGCCATCGCCCGAGCCGCCCTGGTTGCCCATTTGGGTAACTACTTTATAACGTTTAGCCGCTTCAGTAAGCGTACGGGCCTCATAAATATCGTGGGTTAATGGCTTTTGAACATATACGTGCTTACCCAATTGCATAGCTGATAAAGCTGCTACAGCGTGCGTATTATCAGGGGTAGAAACAGAGCAGGCATCGATGTTATTCTTTTCCTTGTCAAGCATCTCGCGGAAGTCGCGATAGTATTTTGCATTGGGAAAGTTTTTGCGGGATTTAACCGCCTGGCGGTCGTCCACATCACACATAGCCACAATATTTACTTTGGGGCTTTTGGCAAACTCCTCCAAATCGCTGGTACCTTTTCCACCCGCACCAATACCTGCAATATTTAATTTATCACTGGGCGCAATGTAACCTCTGCCCAATACATGCCGGGGCACAATGAAAAATCCGGCAGCAGCCAGGGACGTGTTTTTAAGGAAGTTCCGCCTTGATGATTGGTCGTTTTTTTTGCTCTTCTTCATATTGATAAGCATTGTTTTAGGAAGCTGAATGTATAGATTTAAACCGATTTAGCAAATTAAATTAGTTTAATCTTTTCATACTTGATGCATGAATTTGTATGACTGGTTTGCAAAACTATTTTTGCAATTCGCAGACGGGAATTTGCTGCTCAATGTTGCAAGCATTTTTGTTTTTAGGCAATCGGTTGTTCAGGCAGTTGAAGGTGTTTTGATGAAAATACCAGTTGCGATTTTATATAATATTCAATGACCTGTTGTGCTAAACAAATTAAACACGACGGCAAAATGTTGCAACCAGGCACGAAGCAGATACGCTCCGGCTATTTCCCAGCTATTGAGATAATAATAATGAAGGATTGATAATACTACTTCCTATGAAGATGAATTGACAATTATAAGATACAAAAACAGGTGAAAACCTACAGCTTCCAGCCACTGCGGTATTCCCGTTTTACGAAAGCATTAGCCGTTTCAAAATTGGTGATGCGCATGTTGGCGCCATCCCACAACAGCGTTTTCCTTCCCGGGAAATTATTACCTTCTTTAATATTATAGCTTCGTACGGCCAGGTTACCCATTAGCACCGTTTCAGTAAGCGGTCCGGCTACATCAAACGACGAACTGGTATAGGTACCAAAACCTTTTTTACAGGCCTGCACCCATTGGGTTTGATGCCCCTCCGTTCCTTTCTCTACAAACGGGAATTTCGATTTGGGCAGTTTGGCTTCTTTCATCTTTTGAGTGGGTAGCAAGGTAGGCTTCTGGCCAAATAAACCGGCCATCAGCTTGCCTTTGGTCCCTTCAAACAAAATTCCGCCACTCGATTCACCAAAGGGTTCGTCGGGCAATAACTCTGCCGGACGGTCAGGCTTGATACCACCATCGTACCAGATCATTTCTACCGTTGGCATTTTACCCCTGGCCGGAAACTGGATATTAATTTTTGAAGAAGGCGGGTAACTATCGGTATAAAATACTTCTTTGAAGAAACCGGTGTATACGGAAGTAACACTGCATGCTACCGATACCGGGTAGCCTAATTTTAATGCACGAAAAGGAACGTCTATGAAATGACAACCCATATCGCCCAGCGAGCCGGAACCAAAGTCGACCCAGCCGCGCCAGGTGGCCGGTAAATAAGCCGGATTAAAATCACGGTGTGGCGCCGTGCCCAGCCAAAGGTCCCAATCTACCTCCTTCGGAATGTCAAAAGTGCCTGTAGGCGTAGGTATGCCCTGCGGCCATACCGGCCGGTTCGTCCATACATGTACCGTATGTACTTTACCAATAACACCGGACTGAATCCAGGTCTCCACATTACGGGTATCATCGCCACTGCTGCCCTGGTTACCCATTTGCGTAACCACTTTGTATTGTTGAGCGGCCTCTGTTAATTTGCGGGCCTCGTAAATGTCGTGGGTCAATGGTTTTTCTACATACACATGTTTGCCCAGTTGCATGGCAGCCATGGCCTGTACGGCGTGCATATGATCAGGAGTAGTAATAATGACTGCATCGATGTTCTTATGCTCTTTATCGAGTAGCTCGCGGTAATCGCGGTAATAAGGCGCATTGGGCCATCTTTTGCGGGCGTTAACGGCCATGCGGTCGTCCACATCGCATAATGCTACTATATTTTCAGCGCCATTATTGTAAGCGTAGGGTAAATTCACTTCGGCCTTGCCACCTGCTCCTATTCCGGCAATGTTGAGTTTATCGCTGGGAGCTACATACCCCCGGCCTAATACATGGCGTGGTACAATGAAGAAACTACCGGCAACCAGTGAGGTATTTTTAATAAAGTTACGCCGGCTGGTAGTGCGCTTGTTTGAGGGCATGTTGAGTACTATTATAGGATGAAGGTTACTAAGATACAAAAATCCTAGTTCTAAGAAGCAGAAGTAGGAAGTAAGAAGTAGTTGACAAGTTAACGGGGTTGACAGGTTGATAAGGAGTGAGGCTTCAGAATTTATTCTTCACCTGTATTAACTTGTCAACTTATCAACCTGTCAACTTTTTTTCCTACCTTTTACCTCTTACCTCCTACTTCATTTCCCTATCTCACTATCAGTCTCTCGCCACTAAACATAGATAATTTCTTATACGAGTGACGCGTCAAGCGTAATGGCTGCATTCAATACTTTGCTTACAGGGCAGTTTGCTTTAGCATCTTCGGCGCATTCTTTAAATTTTTCTTCGGTGATACCGGGAATGCTTGCTTTCAGCACCAAATGGGAACTTGTAATAGTACCATCTTCCAGGCTAACGGTAGAAGTTACCTCCAGG
>DASUVL010001008.1:0-14600 GCA_036379015.1 Niastella sp. | reverse complement strand
TGGCAACGGCCTTTCCAAATTGTACGGAGCGTTGAAATACCTTCTCGCCTGCTTCAGACCTAAACACTGCGTTCAGCTCATTTTCCAGCGCATCCATTGCCGCTTTATTGGGATCAGAGGCATTAGGAAAAAAGTTGCGGTTCATCGCTGCTAATGCCGCATTAGCGCAGGCAGGCCAGTGATAGGCGAAACCACGAACAGTTTCAGGCATAGCAGGCATATCGGTTAATTGTGCCGATAATGTTTGGTAAGCAGGCATGCCGGGCACCACCGCTTCATATAATGCTATGCCTGTGTAGGCAAAAGGCCGTGACGGCGGTAATCCGCCGATAAAAGGCGAACTGGTGCGCATCAATTCGAGTTGCATATCTATCCATTTAAAAGCAACTTCGGAGGAATAAGTATTAGTCTGAGCTGATCGGGTTCCGTTTATGGCGGATACAGGTGCATGCATTTTGATATTCTTTCCTTTGGCCCTGGTTTGATCCTGTACTGAAAAAATAAAAACCAGGACAATGAACAATGAAGCCGAATAAAGATCTTGCTTTTTCATACACAGGTTTTTTAATGACGAAATCATTTTATGACCGGCTGTAGAAAGCCTGTAACAAAATTAAATCCGCCCTTTTCCAAAAGCCTGTTTATAAAGTTCAATTTGCTGTCAGAAAAGTTCAATTTCAGGAGACTTTGTTTTCCTTACGGTATTTTAATGGGGAAAGGCCAAACCGTTTTTTAAAAAGATGGCTGAAGTGAGTGCTGTTTTCAAATCCGCTTTCAAAAGAAATATCATTTATCGGTTTAGCGGTGCTCACCAGCAGGTGGTAGCCATGATTCAGTTTTTGCTCCTGCAGCCAGTGACCGGGTGTGGTTTTATACACAGAAATAAAATGCCGCTTAAAAGATGATAAGCTAAGGTTGAGAATTTTGGCATAATCGGGAAGCGAAAGGTTGTAATTACAGTTGGCCTCCATCACCTGCTGAAAGGATTCATGCTGGGGTGAAAGAAGATGCAGCATGTAGTTTTTCAGCTCACCATTTTCAGGATGGTCTAGAATGTTCAGCAGCAACTCTCGGAATTTCAGTTCCAGCAGATCTTCCGATGGTTTTGTTTCCGAATAAAAATAAGGTATGAGTGAATGGAAATAAGCGGTCATCATGCTGGTCACCCGCAACGGTATCAACAATTCATTTTTCAGGGGTTCTGCCTTACCGGTCTGTCTCAATGAATTATTTTCCCGCATAAAAGACTGCAGGTAGGAATCGGGAATAAAAAAGGTCATGATGCAGAGGGGTTCTTCAAAAAACTTTTCGATGAGGCAAGCGCCTTTCTTTACAAAAAAAGCATATCCGGCTTTCATCAGCCAGGAGCGGCCGGGCGTGTGAAATGCTTTTTTACCGCTTAATATATATTGGATATAATTATGCTGTGACCAGCTATCCTGTATATTCACTTCCATTGGACAGTTATAATGAACAAACAGGAGTTCCCTGCAGGCAAGCTGGTTATAAATTTCCGGTCGGGATTTTACCCTTTCGAAATAATTAAACAAGCACTAAATTTTTACTATCTAAATATACCATTTTTAATTTATTAAGCCTTGAAATTCGAGGCAACATTACCTGTACATTGACCTCGATACTAATGTTAAAAGCCTCAATTGTTTTAAATAGGTACAACACGCGGAACAGCTACCAGAAACGAAGCCATATGACACAAACTGGCGTTGACATTTGTCACAGTTTTTCCTGGAGCCAAGACAATAGCAATGGTCATTTTATTGGCTTGGTATTTGAAATGAAATTACACTTTCACAAGTGATATGATATGAATTCATGATCCTGTACTCATTCACATCATAACAATAAATTATATCCGCTATGAAACGTAAAGAGTTTTTAAAGAAAGGAGTGACCGGTATCATCGGCCTTTCCGGAATGACAGCACTGCTGAATGCATGTACCAAAAAAACAAATGAACCTGTCGACGATGATGATGATGAAGTCGACGACCCCGGCGCAAACCCCGGCCCAAATGCCGGCAAGGTAGCTTTAGTAGCAACGCATTGGGTTAGCGCAACTGCTACCGGTTCAGGAAATGGTACTCAACAGAATCCATATACGCTCGCACAAGCTTTACGATTAGCCCAGCCTGGCTGGAGAGTTAGTTGCGGCCCGGGTGAGTATACGGGCGTTAATACCAGTACAGGATGGGAACCTTCATTTCGAATTTCAGCTAATGGCACTGAAAACAATCCTATCATATTTTTTGCACAGAATTATGCTGCATTGAATACTACAGGAAGGAGCACATTAAAACACAATGGAACGCAACAGGGTTATGGATGCCCTGTTTTGGGGTTACAAACTGGTCACCATTGGTATGGATTCTATATTACTGAATCGCTTGCACCAACAATGCCAGATACAGGACCCATCGTATGCACTGGCAGTTACAATAGAATTTCTTACTTTAGAATTGATCGTGGCCCTACTACCTGGCCACAGGCACGTCATGATAATAACCATGCTGCCATTCGTTTTGAAAGTGTGCATGGTTGTCAGAATAACCTGGTTAGTGATTGCTGGATTGAAAATTATAGCAGACAGAATGCATTTGGTAATGAAGGGGGTATTCAGTTGTTTAGTCCATCAGGTTCAAATACAACAACATCAACAGGACGTATTACCATAGAGAATTGTTATTTTGATAACGTTGAAACAGCATTAACCAGTAAGGGAGCAGGTGCCGATAGATGGATATTAGGCGGAATAATATTCAGACGAAACCTGGTTCGTGCAAGCACGTTTGAACGTGCTACCGGATCTGTAAACTTCATGGATACATCCGGAGAATTAGGAAGAAACCGGGTATATCAAAATATACAGGTTGGCGGAAATTTCCTCGTCAAGTGCATGCTACAGGCAGGACATCCAATTCGTGATGTTGATGTTATTAATAATACATTAATAAATGCAATAGAGAACAGAGATACAGAAGGTATTCACACCGCAACGGGCGGAGCAGGTACTATCGGATCAGGTTGGAGAATACACAATAATATAAAAACAGGTACTGCTCCGTTATTCAATATTGCTTATGATGGTCAATCTGACGCAGCAGTACAAAGTCGATCTCATAATTTGAGCTTCGGACACACCAGATGGGGCTGGGTTGATGCTCGTGGAACCGGAACGCAATCATTAGCTCAATGGCAGGCTGCAACAGCATTTGATGATTTTTCGTTGCAATCTGATCCGCTGTTGACATCCGCTGTGTGGAATAATCCTAACCTGGGCAAATTGCAACCAGCTTCTCCAGCCAGAAATGCAGCGATTGATCAATTAAACTTAAACGGTGGCGGCACAAGTGCTGCATGTCATATGGGTGCATATTCAAATGATAATGTAGTCATTGGTATTCGTCCATTATAATAATCGACGGCGTTAGAACGTGTGTCTATAAATAGTACAGAAAACAGGACAAAGTCGAACCATTCGCTTTGTCCTGTTTTGTTTTGAGGCACCCCTTCATTCAATAGCATGTTATGGATTGTTGTTGTGTGGATGGATGATCGGCTGTTCGGTCAGGTCAGGACGGAACAGGACGGGTATTATTTTAACCTGCAATAACTTCAGAATCTAACCTGATCATCCCTAACATCTAAACCTTGTCTGTGAATTTGCGCGCGATCGGCACTATATCATTCTACCTGCCTGCGATCCTGGTAGTGTCGACTTTGATCCCTTCGCCTTTATTCATCTATGCATCCCTTACTCCTTATTTCTTTTTTTGCCTGACCGCCGGTGTATGTATCTTTTTTGCAGGAACGCTGCTGCTGTTGAAACAGGGCGGTACTATCAATCGTACCAGTATGCTGTGCCTGGCCATCATAGGCGGCTGGGCTATCTATATTTTCCTGAATAGTTATTGGTTGCAAACGACAGGCGGCATACGGCAAGGGTATCTGCTCATTTGCCTGGCCCTGCTGGCGTCGGCCCTGTTGGTCTTTCATTCACCCTCCTTTCGGCCGCAACCGGTTTTCAGGGCGATCAGCATCATAGCAGCCCTGGAGGCACTGGTATGTATAGCCCAGTCCATAGCATGGATCCCTTCACTCAATGCTTATTTCCGTGTCACAGGCACCTGGGTCAATCCCAATGTTACGGCCATGTTCCTGGCAATGGCCTTCCCGGCAATGGTTTTAACCGTAATGGGAAGTACCGGCAAATGGAAGGTGACTGGTTTATCTATACTTGCTGTAACGGGCATCGCACTGCTATTGTTGCAGTGCCGGACGGCTATGGCAGCGGTTATCATCGCTGCTGTTTACATAGCGCAGTACCGGTACAACCTGGTGCATGCTTTTAATAAACGTTTTCGCATGCCTGTAAGGGTGTTGATCCTTTCGGTATTGACGCTGATGGTCGTTTTGCTGTGTGTGGCTGCCTGGCAGGCGAAAAAGGATTCTGCCAACGGTCGACTACTGGTATGGAAGATATCCCTCAATATGATCCCGCGATATCCTGTTACTGGCTATGGATATGGCATGTTTGAACGGAACTATAACCTGGCGCAAGCCGATTACTTCCGGTCAGGAAAAGGTACCCATGAAGAAAAAGCCCATGCATCCCATGTGATGATGGCCTATAACGAATACTTCGAAAACCTGGTAGAAGGTGGCATCGCCGGCGTATTGTTCTTTGTGAGCTTGCTGGCATTACTAAGTTATACTACATGGCGTATATTCCGCGCAGCAAATGCATTTCCCGCTCTTATTGCGGGCACAGGTGTGTTGGTGTTTGCTATTATGTCGTTCGTCAATTTTACCATGGCCGCCATTCCGGTGATGTGCCTGTTTATGTTGTATGCCGCAATGCTGCTATCATCAGCCCATCCGCCAACCATCCGCCTCAGTCCGTTGGTAAAAAGATCGGCCGGTTGGCTGTTCATCGGGTGCGGTGTCATTACATGGTATGTACAGGGTACAAACGCCCTGGCCCATCATGCCGTAAAACGATCTGTTATACTCGTTGGCAAGGGCCGGTTGCAACAGGCAACAGCCTTGCTGCAGCAGCAGGCGCCGGTCATAGGCAGCACGGAAAGCTTCGGTAAAACACTGGGGCAACTGTACCTGCAGCAAAACGATCACGCTTACGCGCTGGCTGCCTTTCAGCAGGCAGCGAGGGTATCCTCGTCCCCCGATCTGTACCTGCTTACCGGTCAAACCCGGCAGGCATTACATCAATACCAGGATGCCATTACCGCTTACCAAACGGCTGCATATATACACCCTTCCCGGCTTGCCCCACGCTATGCCTTGATGAACCTGTACCTGCAACAGCAGGATACCGCTCGTGCCCTGCAAACAGCCAGGGAGATCATAGCGCTGGAGCCCAGGGTGCACGGCAAGGAAACGAAGCAAATTAAAGACCAGGCAGGTATGGTGATGCAGCGTTTTGTTCATTAAATAAGACCCCGTTATGAGAAAATTTTTATTATTCTGTTTATGTTCCCTTGCTGTTATATGCGTGCAGGCGCAATCATCCTATCCTGCGTCTGTGATGGCTATTCTGTCCAAAGCAGGTAAAAATAAAAGCGAGCTGGAAAAGGCCCTGCAATACTTCTACCGGCAGGGCGATCCGTTAAAAATAAAAGCGATCGAATTCCTTATCGCCAACATGGACATTCACTATTCGGCTGATTATTTCTGGGCCGATACCAATGGCCGCCAGGTTCCTTTCAATGAATTTGATTATCCATCGTTTACAGAATCGTTGCAGGCGTTCGATCAGCTAAAGTCAACATATCCCGGTCTGCATCCGGTTGCCAGCCGGCGCAGGGATTTCGATATCGTGAAAGCCGAATTTTTGATCGACAATGTAAACAACGCATTTGAGGTGCGGAAAAATCCACGGGCGCAAAAGCTGTCATTTGCACAGTTCTGCGAATACATCCTTCCCTACAGGGCTAGTGTAGAGCCGCTGCAGAACTGGCGTACAACTTACCGGCAGAAGTATGCCTGGCTGTTCGACAGCACCGGCAGCCAGTCCATCACCGCATTGCTGCAGCAGTTTGCCGCCGACATGCATGTGTGGTTCACCAATACCTTCGAGATCAACAAACGCAGGGAACCCCTGCCGCGACTGGGCGCCCTGCAACTGCTACACCGGAAGAGCGGACCATGCGAAGACATTGCTGGTTTGGTCACCTTCGCCCTCCGCTCGCAGGGATATATGGTAGCGAATGATGCGGTCACCTACTGGGCCACCTCCACCGGCAGTCATTTTTTCAACAGCACGCTGAACGATTCCTTGCAATCCATCCGCTTCGATGTGTCGTCGCCTGCCGTACGGTTTACCACTTTTGCCCGCGAGCCCGCCAAAGTGATCCGCTCCACCTATTCGAAACAGTCTGGCACACTGGCTACATTCGAAGCGCCTTCCAATATTCCTGATTGTTTTCTGCGCAGCAGCAATTATATCGATGTTACCCACGAATACTGGGAAACACGCGATGTGCATGCTCAGCTGTTCCCCCTGCGCAATCAGCCACGCGTTCCACGCGTGGCCTATATCGCCGTGTTCAACGGCTTTAAATGGCGGCCTACCTGGTGGGGGAAGGTGAAGGATAATGCCACCGTGTTCACCAATATGTGTAAAGGCGCCGTTTTTCTTCCCATGTATTGTTTGCAAGGCAAAATGGTGCCGGCAGGCTATCCTGTCGCCAGCGGCTATACTAACACGATGGTGCTGAAACCGGATACCATCGACACCCGTCCCGTTCAGATCAACCAGCAGGAGAAATACCTGTTCTTCCGGCCCGGAAAAAAATACCGGCTCTTTTACTGGAACAATGCCTGGAAACTGGCGGGGATGCAAACGGCCGCGGAGGGCGCTACCTCCATGACCTTCCAAGGCGTACCGCGTAATGCGTTGTTGCTGCTGGTGCCGGAATACAGCCAGGGAAAAGAACGGCCTTTTATGATCACCGATAACAACGAACGAGTGTGGTGGTAACTGTTATAACCAATAAAAAACACTTACATGAAACGTTTTTCCCTTATCGCTCTATGCTGCATGCTGGCCATCCCTGTATGGACGGCCGCCCAAACCATCGACCCACAGGTAAGCTCTACTTACCCGCCATCCATTGTAGTACGTGTGCATGATGTGGCTTCCAGGATCAAACTGGAGAAAGACATGCAACAACAGCTCGCCCGTCACTTTGCTCATACCGACAGCCTGATGGCGACCGCCATCATCAAAGGGGCCGGCTCCGGTGAGGTCAGAACCATCGAGCTGATCGCAGAAGCGGATTTCCGCAATCTGTTGGGGCCCTCCCTCGAATATGAATATTACAGCAGAAAGGTAAGCAACAACGCCTGGCTGGAAGCAAAGGTGTTCTCTACCATCATGAAGAAAAAATACAACACCGATACCACGGTGGCTAAAACGCTGCTCAATGAATATTACCGGCGTAAAATGGAAACCGACAGAACACTGCTGCAATACGCCGGCACCGCTGAATTGTATAACCGGTTAACGGATGTGGTGGCGGCCGGCGATTCGATTTACGAGCATCGGATGCAGATACTGAAGATGCGCGCTTTTATTAATGAGAAACTGGCTGTGCTGCATTCGATAAAACCCCTGGCTCAGTCGGAAGCCGGCAACCTGGAAAAAAACTTTTTTGCCCTGTACAGCCGTAAGCGGGATGGAAGCCTTACCGATCATTTCAATGAAGCATTGCGCAAGACCATCACCGACACGGTATATTTTGCTGCGCTGTTCAGGGAAGATATCGAAAAGCAAAGTAACGTCAATACCAAACGGGTAATGGTCCGGCTGTCAAAAGAAAAACAGATCACACCACGGGGCTTCGACCCGGTAAAGGATGCGGTGTATGCCAAAGAGATGGCACTCGCCACCCTGCAATATGCTTTTCCTTACTATACCAGGTATAAAGACAGCCTGATATTGCTGGCCACGCGGAATGGCGATTCACTGATTACGCTGGCCCTGATGAAAGATGGCAGCTTTCCCATCCCTTCCCGCTTTTCCATTGCCATCAAAAACAGGCAGAAGCTGGGACTTACCGCTGCGCAGGAAGATTCATTATTCGGCCATGCCGTAGCGATAGAACTGAGACGAAATGAATATGCCGAAAAATTCCCACTGGGGAAGTTCGATCAGGCTCCTTATGAAGCGATGTACATATCAACCATATTAACAGATGACCAGCACCGCATGGTGCTGGCGGAAAAACACAAAACGCTGGCATCAGAATGGGCGCGGGGCGACTGGGAAGAGCTGAGAAAGCGCGGCATGACAGACGGGTACGACAGTATGGTCGTGATCACACAGATCACCCAGTACAATACCAACCGGCTGGTGGCGAGGGACCTGTACGCTGCGAACAAGATCCTGCAGAACGCGTATATCAACGACATTGATAACAACATACCTGCAGCTTTGCGGAAGCTGCGATCTGTACGCAACAGAGACAATGTTGCGAACGCCACAAAGCCGAAGGAAACAACCGCTACTTTCAAATGGTAACCATTATTCATCACTTTCAAACCTGATCTATGAATCAAAACAAAGCTACCTGCCTGCTTCTGCTGTTGCTATCAGCGCTGGCAGGGCATTCGCAGCTCAGCGCCGAACGGCAGGCCGTCATGATGCTTGATGCCGCTTCCTATCAGCGGGGCGTCAAAGGCAAGCCATTTAATCCTTCCAAAGCCTTTGCCCTTCATGTTGAATGCGCCAGGGCGGGTAATGTCAAAGCCATGCATGCTGTAGGCCTTCATTACAGCGAAGGATCCGGAACAACCGCCAACAGGGCAGAGGCCCTGAAATGGCACCAGTTGGCAGCCGACAACGGCTATGCCAGGGCGTGGTACGATGCAGGCAACCTGTACCAGCGGTGCGATGCCACCGAACAGGATTTTGTCAAAGCATACCAGCATTTTTCCAAAGGCGCTGCCATGGGTGACAAACAAAGCAGCTTTAGCATGGGCTACCTGCTATATAAAGGATTAGGCTGTATGCAGAATTATGAGCAGGCCTACCGCATATTCCATCAGCTGGCGCAGGACGGTCATGTCAACAGCATGTATTTCCTGGGGCTTTGTTTGCGAAACGGCTATGGCACCCGGCGTAATGCCGATGCTGCCAGACAATGGTTGCAGAAAGCTTCGGCCAAAGGTAACCGGCAGGCAGCCGAAGAGCTTACCATCCGCGACCCGGAAAACCCGGTCACCCCTATACAATTGCCCGCCATGGCCAGCCAGGTTTCCCTATTTAAAACGGTCTCCGGCAACAATGTGTTAAACAGCTACGAACGTATAAGGCACAACGTTACCAGCGAAGACCTGCGCGGAGAATACAGCGGCTATGCCATCCGGTACGACTGGAGCGGCAGGCACATTGTTTCTGTGACCCCACTACAGCTTGTCTTTACTGAAAGTGAGGGGGCCATCACCGGCCAATGGAAGGAAAATGATACGGAGCCTGTGTCCATTGCTGCCCGGTTAACAGAGCAAGGGCTTGAATTTGCCGATACCAGGATCACCAAAACGGGGCATTACAGCGGACCGGCAGGGGAACAATGGCAGTTTCTGCAAGCGCAGATGCAGGTGGCTGCCACACAGGGCAGCCTGTTCATTGCCGGCAACATGCAATTGTATTCCGGTAGCCGCAAAGAGCCCGGCAAGCCCATGTATATGATCCTTTCACGTAAGGATGCTCATGCGCGGCCTGTTGCCAGGGAAATGCTCACCCGGTTGCAGACCTTTCCCAACCCGGTGGTCAACCGGTTAACGGTACAGTTCGACCTGGCAGAAACCAACCCGGTTAGTATACGGGTCACCAACATGGATGGTAAAACAATATATACCGAAGCCACGTCCACGCTGTTGCCCGGCAGCTACCGCAGGAACATGCCTGTAACCGGTGCTGCCGGCAGCTATGCCGTCACCATAACAGCCGGTAATACCACTAAAACGCTCATTGTAGTAAAACAATAAAACCGATTGCGATGAAACGTATTATTTTCTTTTTGCTGCTGATCTCCAGCCTGCAGGCAGCGGCCCAATCTTCCGGCGAGGAGTTGGAAGAGGTTTGTGTGGTAGGTTATACCACAACCGAAACAGAAGATGTCCCTTCCTTTGATCCCGAGATGCGTCATACCACTACCTGTTATGGATCGAAGGATTGCGAAACCGGCGAAGTTTTTTATGAAGATTGCAACACTACATCTGAATATATCGGAGGCGAAAATGATGACGATGATGAGGATGGCGATGGAGAGCCCGATCCGGATTGTTATGGTACACAAGGCGGTTCGGCCTATACTGATGATTGCAATAATTGCGTTGGCGGGTATACAGGTCAGGTGGATTGTTATATTACCGGCAATACGGATTGTGCGGGTGTGGTAAATGGATCTGCGGATTGGGATGATTGCAATATATGCGCAGGTGGTTCCACCGGCAGGCAGCCCTGTTCAACCAATCCCTGTCCGCCGGGTTCTTATATGGATAATTGTGGCAGTTGTGTAGGCGGCTCCACCGGCCAGCTACCCTGTGCGCCGCAGCCCGATTGCGCTGGTATTGAAGGCGGATCTGCGGTTTTAATACCTAATTGCGGTTGCATAGGAGGCACCACAGGTTTGCGGCAAGACCAGTGCCCCTGTAAAACAGCCGATGAGCAGAACAGCACCAGGATGACTTCCGATTATTCTGAGCAGGTAGATCTGTATGCACAGAACGCCTTAACTCCTTTAACACCTACCAGCACCGGACAGCTTGAACAAGGGTTTTGTGTATTGAATGACATGAGCGTTACACCCGTTGAAAACGGCACCACTTCACACATTGATCAAACTATTTATCCCAATGCTACAATAAAAGTTCACACCCATACGGCCATTGTTTATCCGGGACCTTCAGCCGGCGATGTATTTGCGCTTAATTCCGACCAGGATTATGCGAGTGGCTTAAAAACATCATATGTCATATCGGCAAACGGCGCTAAATATGCCCTGTATATTGAAGATGTTGCGGCATTTGACGCTTTTGTAACAAACAATGCCGGTTCTGTTGTTGGTGCTGATTTTACATCAACCAGTACGCTGGGTCAGGCTTATTATACAGCAAAGGAAGATATGCAGGAGGCCGGACTGTCGCCCAGGGATGCCCATGAGAGAGCTTTGGCATATGTGTTGAAAAATGCAGGCGTTTCGTTGTATAAAGCCGACCCGGGAAGTACGCATTTTAATAAGATCGGATCTGTTAGAAAAATGGATTTCAACAATAATCCCGTGGTTGATGCTAACGGAAATTATACTTATATCAACGCGGATTGCCGGTAAAAAAGAACTAGCTTGAACATCATCTGCACAAATACAATAAATAGTAATAAAAAGAATCAGATGAAAAATTATTTCCTGTTATTATTGCCGGCCATGGTCGCCTGCAACCCGGCTCAGAGAACAACGAAGGGGCATACTTCGCCATCGGCCAATTATTCTGTCATTAAAGATACCGTACCTACAACTGCAGGAAAGGAATACGTGGCATTGGAGCAATTCAATAAGGATACGTTGAAATATGTTCAATCCAACTTTATTGCCCGAAAAGATTACTACGTGGGAAAAGAGTTCGGTGTGCTATTGAATGATCTTCAGGTTCCCATTCAAAAATATGTAACGGGCAGTTCTCACCTGGAAGGGATAAGTCCATTTATTACAGTCAAGTTTTATACTAACCTGGAAATTTATGCAAAGGAAACCCAACGGATCAATCCGGTGATCATGAATATTGAATGGAAAACGCCAGTGCCGTATGATCAGGCAAACGAACTTTCAAGAAAATACCATATGAACTGGTCAGAGGAAGTGAAGAATTACTACAGTAAGCAGGTAATAGGCAATATTACGCTGGTAGAGTATGGTTTTTGATTTAGGTAACGTTTCCCACTGTCAAGATCCGTAGAGGACTTTCACCTCCAGGTTTATGACCATAACGGGCGCACATTAATAAGGGATGCAATTAAAAAATATTGCATCCCTTATTCGTATGGCACTTCAGACATAAGTGGATTACCCAAAAACAGGATAGTGTCATCTGTATGACAGGGTAGAAAAACAGTTTATTATTTTAAAAATTTTACAGTTACGAATTCACTGACGGGTAACGACCAAACATTAACTTTTTATAGTGGGCCAGGTCATTCCAGTACATAATCCATAAGATTAATCCTCCCACTGCCGCAACCCCTTGCAAGATGGGAATAGGTACAACGCTAATACAAAAGCAAATGGTATATGAAATGCCCGTAGAATAAGTAGGTTTGAATTCATAATCAACAGGATGCTCTGTCAATACAGTATCACCCATTGGTGTATTTAACTCATTACGAATAGAATTAGAAATTCTGCTGATCACAATAAATTGCCAAATTATTCCAACAAACGGAATTAGCTGAAGCCACACCTGTCCGGGTGACATACTTCGATTTTCCAATCGAATTACTTCTAAAGTTCGTTGTTGGGTTAGCAGAAAAAAGATAGTAGGGATAATAACAATAACAAACAATAGTAGGAATAGGCCAAAAGGGTTATTCATATACGTCTATTTAACAGTTGGTTTTACTTTCAAGGGATTTTCGGTTGGCACAAATGTAATCTGCGTACTTCACAATTGCAAGTTGCTAATACAGTAACTAAAAACATGAAAAGTATATTTCTTGTTCCGAAATGTATACGTGCTCCTTTAACTGCTAGAACTAATTTACTTTTGCAATTTCTATCGCGGAATAGGTGGGTAAATTTAATTTCTCGTATTTGTTAATCACTGTACAGTCTTTACAGTATAAACTATCTGATGTTAGCTTTATCCTATACGCCTTACCTTTTGAAAAAAAACTTTCACCCAACATTTCGGGGCATTGAATTAAAATTACTAAATCACCATTTTCATCTTTACTTTGAAATTTCATGGCAACAGCTACCTTTAGAATACCGCATTTTAAATTATTGGTATTGGCATCAATGAGAATACATTCATAACTATTGCCGTTTATAAGTTGATTTGCTATGGGCTTGCTATGCCGTCCACAATGCAAAAACAAAATAATTAAAGTGAAAACCCCCATTTTTTTTAACATAATTTATTTTATTTTTTTTGCATCTACCATCCTTCCGGTAGGACCTTCTAAAAAAATAATTCCATTTGTTTTTGTAGTTATCTGATACACCTTCTGATTATATCGAAACTCAACTTTGGTATTCCAATATCCCTTATCTGGTTTTGACTCTACCCTTCCTCCGTAAGGTGTTCCTGTCATTTCACTGATAATTACGCTCTCAACTACTTTACCTACCTCATGAGGAACATCATAGTTGCTCCTGCTTCTTGTTTCATTTTGAGGAGCACTATATTGCTCTGCCAAAGCATGTCCCAATAAAGCTGCCTGGAATTCATTACTTTCAATTTTTTTCATATCACTTACATCTATAGTAGCACTTATATAATCATCAACCAGGATAGTTAAATTCGCAGCATCACCCGCAGCTGTGAAGTTGAGTTCAATATGCTTCTTTTCATCGGTAATTATTGTTTCAACTAAACTTGATAATGTTGCCGAAACTTTACCTGAAGATTTCTTATTTAATTCTTTATTGGTTCTGATAATTTGGCCTTTTTTATTTAATGCGTACGTATTGCCCGTTCTTTCACCTAACATTCTTAAATATTCATTTATACTTTCTATATCGCCAGAAGTTATGGCAGAATCTCCCAATGGATCTGCAAACCTGATTGGATTATTTAACATGGAAGTATATGGCGACCATGATTCAGTTCCTTCAACTTTAGGATCGATTTGCCAAAACCTCCCTATCTGCGGATCATGTGAACGATAAAATGTTTCATAAAGATTAATATCGAAATCATTAGTTAGTACATAACCATTGTATTTGTACTTATTTTCAGCCTTGTTTGGCATTATTGCCTTAGGGCTTATCCCGGCCATCGTTAACCCAAACGGATAATAATGTGTTTCTTCCAGCATCGGACCGCTTGTATGCGTTACCTGCAGGTTGTCAAAGAACACGTCAATATCCGGCGATTCATTGCTTAGGTAAATATACAAATATCCGTTCTTTGTCATCTCTCTTCCTGTCACCTGGTGGATCCTGAATTCCTGGTCAGAGCCCACCTGCTCAAAGCCGCTATTCTTTCCGTCATTTGTGATTACGGGTTTTAGCTGCTCATCGAGCAGGAGCCAGCTGAGGTAGGCTTTCGGTTTTGTGGGCGCGGGTGACTGGCTACCCTGGTGAGCCAGGTAACTTGCTACTCCGGGGGATAAAACCTGTGGAGAAGGGAGGAGGGCCTTACCCGCTGCTGGCCCTGCCAGTCCTTCTGCCAGCGAGGCCACGATATCGGTTAAGGCACTCTGGGGGCTGCCTGGACCAACGCCGTTCTGCCGGTACCAGCTGCTGGCCCGGATGTGGACCTTATCGCCTGACATCACTCTCAGCACAATGCTCGTCCCTATCTTTTGAGCACTGCCCTTTAAGCGCTGCACGTAATCGT
>DASUVL010001007.1:0-2510 GCA_036379015.1 Niastella sp. | reverse complement strand
AATGTGAGTTTGTCGGAGTAGTAAGCTCAACTTACATAACCAAGCCTCGAGTGTTTAAATTATAATATTGCACCATCCGCCAGCTGGCGGATGGTGCAATTCTTTTTAGGGGTTCTAAAGCTATTGCTGTTCGAGATCCCGATGCATCGGGACGTTCCTGTTTGCCATTTATAAAATCATGCAATTGCTGAATTTAAGCTATTTTTAGCCCCATTTTTTATGCCTGAAAACTATCCTGAAATAAGAACAGTGAACGTAACCCGCTATGTAACGCCTTTGCGTGAGGGCGGTTCACTACCTGCTATTGCAGAAGCTGATGATGGCTTTATGTATGTACTGAAGTTTCGCGGGGCAGGGCAGGGGGTTAAAGCGCTCATTGCTGAACTCATAGGTGGTGAAATAGCCCGTACGCTCGGAATAAAAATACCCGAAATTGTCCTGGCCAATTTAGATACCGCCTTTGGCCGTACCGAACCCGATGAAGAGATCCAGGACCTGTTAAAGGCAAGTGTTGGAACGAACCTGGCGTTGCATTATTTGTCGGGCGCTATTACGTACGACCCTGCAGTTACTATAATTGATGCACGCCTGGCTTCGCAAATTGTATGGCTCGATTGTTTACTGATGAACGTTGACCGAACGCCCCGCAATACCAATATGCTGATCTGGCATAAAGAACTATGGCTGATCGATCATGGCGCCACTTTATATTTTCATCATTCCTGGCAAAACTGGAAAGAAGCGGCTCAAAAACCCTTTTCACAGATAAAAGATCATGTATTGCTGCCACAGGCTACATTACTCAATGAAGTGGATGCCGAATACCGGTCGATATTGACCGAAGCACGTATTCGCGCCATTGTTGATCTGCTGCCGGATGAATGGCTGGCCACCGATCTTACCGAAGCATCCGTTGCAGAACGCCGCCAGGTATACACCGATTTTTTAATAACACGAGTTGCATCGTCACCCATATTTGTAAAAGAAGCCCAACATGCAGGAAAAATACTTATTTGAGTACGCTGTTATTCGTCTTGTGCCCAAGGTAGAACGGGAAGAGTTTTGCAACGTAGGCATCATTCTGTATTGTAAGGAGCAAAAATTTTTACAAACAATGCATACGGTGAATGAAGCCCGTATCAGAGCGCTGGATGAAAAAGCGGATATCCCCGAGATACAGTCGTACCTGCAGGCCTTTGAAAAAATTTGTAAAGGATCAAAAGACGGCGGCCCCATTGCGCAACTCGATATGCCTTCGCGTTTTCGTTGGTTAACTGCACAACGCAGTACTATTTTACAAACTTCGCGTGTGCATCCGGGCTTTTGCAGCAATCCGCAGGCTGCGCTAATCCGCCTGCATGATCAACTGGTGATGTAAGACAAAATTCCAAGAACCAAGCACCAAGAACCAAAATACAAATTCCAGGAACCAAAGTTCCCCTGGCTTCTTTGAGATTTGTCCTTTGTCATTTGAGATTTTTTTTGGTTCTTGTGATTTGAAATTTGTGATTTATTCCAATATCCTTCATGGCATAGAGTTTGCTCAACAGGTATGATAATAATTCTATGCTGTTAAAACCAGTTTCGCATGTATTTTTCCTTTCGGCCGTCATATGATCAACCTTGCATACAAAATGCTACTTTTCGTATAGGTTATTCCCGGTTTTTCCCCCGCCGTTCACCAACATTTGTATGACAATTATCAATAGAAATCCTTGATTAAATGGGGGTTCGTTAACATATCTTTCTTTACCTTTGCGTCGCAAATCAGACGTATCTAACTCCCGCCGGCAATAAAGGCTCTCCTGGTAGCAGCATTTTATTTAGCAGTTAAAGTTGATACTAAAACAATTTTTCGAACATTTATGCCTAAAGTAACCTTTAATAATAAAGACAAGTCTTTCTTCAATACATTAAAATCATCCGTTGATCAGTATTTTGCTGCACAGCAATTAAAGAAAACCGGCAACTGGAACCTGTACTCCAAAACAGTTATCCTGGGGCCATTAGCGATCATCAGTTATTCTTTTCTGCTTTTTTTACCGATGCCTGCCTTTTTGGCGATCTTACTTTGCTGCCTGCTGGGATTTACCCTGGCCAGTATCGGGTTTAATGTAATGCACGATGCCTGTCATGGTAGCTACTCCAGCCGCGGTTGGGTAAATACGGTGATGGCCCTCAGTTCAAATTTAATGGGCGGCAATACGTATATCTGGAAATTCAAACATAATATCGTTCACCATACATATACCAACATCGATGGGGTTGATGATGATATCGCATTAAGTCCCCTGATGCGTCAGTGTGCTGACCAAAAATGGTTTCCACCACACCGGTATCAGCATATATATGGTTTTTTGTTATATTCATTTACGTCACTGGCCTGGTTCTTTGTGATGGATTTTACCAAATATTTCAGTTCGAAAGTGCATACCACACCCATGACAAAGATGGATTTTAAGGAACATGTGATCTTTTGGATAAGTAAAGCATTATATGTGGTGTTGTTT
>DASUVL010001006.1:0-3311 GCA_036379015.1 Niastella sp. | reverse complement strand
GCGAAGATCATACTCCGGTAGCAGTTCAGCTGTTTTCGTTGAGTCATTGTACGCTCGTTGTTTTTTCATGTTATTATTTTATGGGCCTCAGGTCAAGTCCTACTAAAACTTTTTCTTCGTTTGATAAGTCACCGATAATTTTTCGTACAGGTACAGGCATCCTTCTTACCAGCGTTGGGATGGCCAGAATTTGATCACCAGCTGCTAATTGCGGATGCAATAACAGATCGATCACTTCCAGCTCATACCGGTCGCACAGATGTTGTTCGCAATATCTTTTAAGGTTAATAAGTGCAGCTGTAGATTTTGGCGTATTGCCGGCAATATATAACCGCAACTGCCATTTATCTTCCTTGGGCTTGCCCAATTTTGATAAAGGTTTTATCTGCGTGCCCGTCTTATTTTTTGTTGTTTTTGCCATTTTCTGATATTCGGCTATTACGGTTTTGAGTTAATTGATCCCGGTTCCGTTCCATTATTTCCTTCTTTAATTGCTCCTCTATAAAGGTTTTATTCAATTCTTCCCGCACCGATTCAAACTCTTCTTTAAGCGAAGCAATTTTGGCTTCCAGCACCGTTTTCTTACGATCTAATTCGCGATCTTTCCGGGAAGCTGCATGCGTACGCATCTCAACACCTGTAGCTTCCTGTAGTTCCTGCGCCTGCCGGGCCGAACCAACCAATATGCCTTCAGGACCCAGGTAAACATCCACTAATTCAAGGCCTTTATCGGTAATTACAAATTCCCTCACCTGGTTGCTGTGGCTCATGCCTCTTGATTTCATAATGTAGATTCCCCGGTTACGTTCCCCGTTGTTCTCTATATCCTGTACCTGTACCCAGGCATCTACTATAGAAGAAATGCCTTCGTCGGTTTGCACTGAATTTTCTTTGTCATACACCAATGCGGTAAATAGAACGGTGATCTCTTCGTTCTGTAAAAAATCGAGCAGGCGCATTAACATTGATTTTACTTCACTGAGTGAAGCTACGCTAACCAGGTTCGTAATGGGATCAAGGATCACTGTACTGGGCTTGAATCGCTTTACCAGCTTGTGGATGGCTACCAGGTGCGATTCCAGTCCATACAACGTTGGCCTGGAAGCATGGATCTGTAACAATCCGCTATCAATATGTTTTTTCAGATCAATGTTGATGGATTTCATATTCCGGATGATCTGTTGCGGCGATTCTTCGAAAGCAAAGTAGAGGCATCGATCTTTTCGATTGCAGGAAGCTTCCGCAAAATAAGCGGCAATACTGGTTTTGCCCGTACCGGCGGTGCCGGATACCAAAATAGAACTGCCCTTGAAAAAACCTTTTCCGCCCAACATGGCATCCAGGGTTTTGATACCGCAGGATATTCGCTGCGATGTAACTTCTCTCTCCAATAACAACGAGGTAACAGGTAATACAGAAATTCCATCCTTATCAATGAGGAAAGGGTATTCGTTCGTACCATGTAAAGAACCGCGGTATTTGACCACCCGTAACAGCCTGGTGGAAATTTGATTGGTAACGCGATGTTCCAGCAGGATAACACAATCCGAAACATATTCTTCCAGGCCGTGCCGTGTGAGCATGCCATTCCCTTTTTCCGCTGTAATGATTGCGGTAACGCCTTTGTTTTTAAGCCATGTGAAAAGCCGCCTCAATTCCGCCCGCAATATGCCTTCATTCTCAAAGCTGCCAAATAAATTTTCAATGGTGTCAAGCATTACCCGCTTTGCGCCGATGCTGTCAATGGCATGGTTTAAACGGATGAATAATCCATCCAGATCATACAAGCCGGTTTCTTCAATTTCACTACGGTCCACATGCACATGATCAATCCACAGGAGACCATCTTTTTGGAGTTTTTTTAAATTAAAGCCCAGCGATGCTACATTCATTTCCAGATCTTCTGGTTTTTCCTCAAAGGCAATGATAACGCCTGGCTCATTGAATTGCATAGCCCCACGCACTATAAACTCAATAGAGAAAAGTGTTTTGCCTGCACCGGCATCGCCGCATATAAGTGTTGGCCGGTGAGATGGTAAGCCTCCTTCCGTAATTTCATCGAAACCGGCAATGCCGGTGGGGGTTTTTTCTAATACGTTGGTGGATGTTTTTTGGGATCTACGTGACATTAAAACGATGATTTTAGTACTGTTTGGAATTGTATAAAAATGGAGCCAACCGACCTCGTAGAAAATATTCTACATATTTTCTGTTGGTTATTTCAATTTATCTTTGTAAGAATGAATGATCAACGCCCCCAAAAAAAATTTTATCTCATTCTTATCCTGGGTTTGCTTTGTGCCATCGGTCCCTTTTCCATTGATATGTACCTGCCAGCCTTTCCGGATATAGCAAAAGGATTGAATACGACTGTAGCAAAGGTGATGCTTTCATTATCCAGCTTTTTTATTGGTATTTCAGCCGGGCAATTGATATATGGTCCGCTGTTGGAGCGGTTTGGTAGAAAAAAGCCTTTATACGTTGGACTTTTCATCTACTTCCTGGCTTCCCTGGGTTGTGCTATGGCCGCAACGGTAAATGCATTGATAGTGCTGAGGCTGTTGCAGGCATTAGGTGGTTGTGTAGGCCTTGTAGCGGCACGCGCCATGGTGCGCGATCTGTTTGATGTGAAAGAGAATGCCCAGGTATTTTCCATGCTGATGCTGGTGGTGGCCGTATCGCCCATCATTGCGCCTACAGCCGGCGGCTATGTTACTGCGCTATTAGGCTGGAGATGGGTCTTTGTACTGCTGATGATCGTAGATGTCCTGATTCTCGCCGGCATCTATTTTTTATTGCCCGAAAGCAAAAAGCCCAATCCTGATTTTTCACTAAAGCCGGTGCCTATTCTTACTAGTTTTGCGGGCATCATAAAACATCCGCAGTTTTACACGTATGCATTAACGGCAGCTGTTTCGGCAGCCGGTATGTATGCTTACATCGGTGGTTCACCTGCCGTGTTTATAGATATATTTCACGTAAGCGAAAAACAATATGGTTGGATATTCGCGCTGATAGCGATGGGCCTGATCGGCGCCAGCCAGATCAACAGTGTATTGTTGAAAAATTATTCCAGCGAGCAGATCATAAAAGCAGCATTGGCCTGCCAAAGCATTATCGGACTGGTGCTGGCAATTCTCGCCATTGCAGGTTGGAGCGACCTGTTCATTACCATTTTTCTCATATTTCTTTTTTTAAGTTGCCAGGGATTTACTTTTCCCAACGCATCAGCCCTATCTTTAGCGCCATTTGGCCACAATGCCGGTAGTGCTTCGGCCCTGATGGGGGCTATTCAAATGAGCATTGGAGCC
>DASUVL010001005.1:0-2561 GCA_036379015.1 Niastella sp. | reverse complement strand
AGTCCGGTATAACAATTAGATTGATACGCTTTCCAACCTTCGTATTTCGAGAGCACATCCTGCTCCGATAAAGAGATCGGGTTGTATTCATCCAATTTACATGATGTAACGGATAATGCTATAGTTAAACTAACCAGGGATTTATATAATAGTCTTTTTATGTTCTTAATTTTCATATAACGCTGTTTTTAATCATTCGACAATTAAAATGTCATATTCAGGCCCATAACAATTTGTTTCGTCAATGGATACTCGAGTGAACCGTTCATTTCAGGATCATACTGCTTTAATAGAGGACTTTTTGTTAAAATCAAAGGATTGGTAATAGTGCCATATACACGGAACTTCTCGAGCGACAGCTTTTTTATCAAATCCCTGGGCATGTTGTAACTAAGCGTGATATTTTTAATTTTAAAGAAAGATCCATCCACAAAGTTCAAACCGGAAAAACCTGTCAATGATGAAGCGCCTTCCTGGTAATTCATTACCGGGAAGTCGTTAGAGGGGTTTGTGGGTGTCCAGTAGTTAAAATACTCAGGAATTGTTCTGGAAGGGCTTGCGTTGGTTGCCATTGCATTCGGTTGATACCAACCCAGCATATTATAACTGATCGTTTGCCCCCATCTGAAATAGGAGTATACGCTCAATTCCCAATTCCTGTAGCTGAATCCGTTCTGTAACCCAAGCGACCAGTTAGGCGAGTTATGGCCCACGATCTGGAAATCAGTGGCGCTATAGGTATACCTTGCTGTGGCAGCGGTGAGCGCAGGATTATATTTCTGAGCTTCTGCCAGATCATTATAATAGTAGTTTACGGTACCATCTGTCAATTCTTTCATATATACGCCCTCTCCCACCCGGGTCATACCTGGTACATTGACATTCAGGTCGCCGGGACGTTTGCCGAATACGGCAGCATCCTTTTCTTCACCGATCTGCCAGATCCCATCTATCTTATAATTCCGGTAGGAGTTTACCGGCTGACCAATTGTAAGCGAGTATTGGTTATTATCACCGTTAGCAATATTATTAGCGACACCACCTGTTAATTGCAGGATCTTTTCCTTATTGTAAGAAAAAGCAATCGCTGAAGTCCAGTTAAAATCTTTGGTAACTACATTACGGGTGTTCAATGCCAACTCTATACCCCTGTTCTGCGTTTCGCATACATTGATATTGGTTTTATATTGTTGACTGGATGTGTACTGCCCGTAAATGATAGGCGCGGTAACACCGTAGATAACACCTTTGGTTTTTGTGTTATAAACATCCAACGACATATCGATGCGGTTGTTGAGGAACGAGGCATCTACCCCAATATTCGTATTGTACGATTTTTCCCATCCTAACTCGGGATTGGTAAGGAACTGGGAATTGCGGAAAATAGGTTGCGTTACTCCACCCAACGACATATTGGTACTCTCCAGGTTGGCTACAGAGCTATAAGACTCAATTTTAGCCGTACCGGTAACACCCCAGCCTACCCGCACTTTCAGGTTGTTCAACCAGCTTTTTGTACCGTCCATAAACGACTCGTCAGAGATGCGCCAGCCGGCTGAAACGGCCGGAAAGTTATCCCACCGGTTATCTTTATACAGCACGGAGGAACCATCGCGGCGCACAGTCGCCGAAAACAGGTATTTCCCCAAATACGCATAGTTGATACGTCCGATAAATCCAAGCGTTTTCGACATCGTGAATTTCGATGCTGCAGTGGTGTTCGCATCACCGGTAAATTTGTACCATTTGAAATTATTTGACAATATATTGCTTTGGAGCATATCAGTTTCCGTAATCCGGTTATCGTACCAGGAAGTGATACCGGTCACTGTAAATGCGTGATCGTTTGCCACTTTGAAATTATAGGTCAAAATATTTTCCCACTGATAACCAATTGAGCGGTCCTGATTAACCTCAGCCCTGGCAATACCGGCATTTGCGTACGTATAATTTACAGAGCCTATACCATCGAACCTGTAGGTATTTGAGAAAGTAAGAAATGTGCTTAAACGCGACAAAAAGCTTAACCCTTTCAATGGCCTGATCTCGATATAGGGGTTTACATACAATTTCAGGTTGTTATCAACATTACCATATACACCGGGCTGCTGGTTGAGCAGCAGGTTATACACGTTATTACCCAAGTCGGGATTCAGCGTTCCATCGTCTTTGTAAGGTCGTGCCAGCGGATCGGTCACCAGCGCGTTCTCCAGTTTGTCCTGCGCTTTATTCCTGTCTACATACGATGCCTGCAGGTTGGTACCTACAGAGATCCAGTTCCTCACTTTATGATCAATGCGCATGGTGGTTGAAAAGAGCTTATAGTCATCGCCCACATATTGCCCTTTTTCGTTGGTGTAGTTGAAAGAGATATAACCTTTGGTTTTTTCATTACCGCCAGAAACACCCAGGCTATAGTTTTGCGTGGCAGCGCTTTTTTGCAGGAACAGATCTGCCCAGTCTGCAAACTGGCCCTGCTGGTAGGTGGCATATCTTTGGGAGCCAAAGATCTTCTCATCATCTGCTGGTGACTGCCAAATGGCGCTGGAGGTTGTCCATTG
>DASUVL010001004.1:0-4766 GCA_036379015.1 Niastella sp. | reverse complement strand
AAGGTCCAGGGGCCTTTTATTTCACGCGGCTGACTACTTTTTGTATAATAAGTATATGCCTTGCCTTTTAATGTGGTATTGGAAGTTTGCAATACACAGCTTTCACCTGGTTGCAGTTGCAGATACACTTCTGTAACACCATTCACGATCCTTGTACGGGCTATGCCGTTTTGTTCCAGCATAGGATCGAATACAATGGCGCTGGCAGCCTTTCTGTTCAGCGGTACCCATTTATCTACAGCCACGTTGGAGGCATTGCTGATAAAATAATAATTACCGCCGCTTACATTCCGGCGTATACATTGCAATCCGGAACCATACATGGGTTCGGGATAAACATTGCCTGCCTTTAATAATTCACCAATATCGTCTCCTTTTAAAAACAAACCATTGCCGGTAATTGCTTTTTGCAGCGCACCTTCTGCTACAAATTTCAATGCGGCTGTTATATCTGTAAACTGTTTCTGTCTTGTTTCCAACTGACCATAACCAGGCACACCGGTTGGCAGGTTTTTATAAACAATGATGCGGGCGCCACTTTTTGCCAGTGCTACCAGTTTTTCCAACGTTGGCAATGGCAGGTATTTCGTATTGGCCAACACGATGGTACGGTACGTTCCACCCGGTGTTTGCAATAATGAACCGTTTGCCGTTACCTGTTGCAATTGTTTATCAGAGATAAAATCAAAGGCATATCCTTTTTGCAACATATCTTCCGCCACCTTATTAAAATCGGTATGCTCAAACCCTTTCATCCCATCGTAATGGTGCAGCAGATCGCGACCTGGTTCTGAGTTATGATCGCTGAATGGAAAATATAACAGGATATCATTATCAGCTTTACCGCCTTGCAGGAACGATTGGCAGCGGGTCACATAACTATTTAAGGTGCTAAAATCTTTCCAGAATGGATGAATGGGTTGAAAATGCACGGCTGCATAGAACAACCATCCCGGCCAGGAATCATTCATTGGTGAATAACAGGTGCCATGGTATACAATATGATTTACCCCACCGATAAAATATTTGTCGATCGCATTCTTTACATCTCCCAGGTTCGATCTGAAATGTTCATTCAACCAGGTGGCCGCTTCAGCAGATGCCAGCGGCTTGCCTAAGATATGCGAAGCTGACACGGCAAATTTGAACCGGAGTAATTCAGTGCCTTCTGTTTCGGGAATATCAACAACACCATAACAGTCAAGGATATTAGCAGGTGAGCCGTGCGACTGGTTGCGTACGATCTTTCCTTTTGACTGCGCCCATTGGTGCCAGGGAATAGTAAATTTTTCCAGCAACAGATCGGCAATGGTTTGCCGGTAATCGTATAACACACGTAAGCTGGTTTCATCACGTTGCTTAGCCAGCAGTTGTGGTAAGTAAAATTTCAGATCGTATCCCCGGCGGCTTTTGAAGGCAGAGAAAAAACCGGGCGTATAATTGCTTTGTCCGCGTGCATCATCTACTTCATAAGAATCGTTAAAGAAACCTCTTAACGGGCTCAGGTCATTACCAACAAAAGCCGTATCGAAACGACTGAGGTATTTTTTAAGCGCCGATTCAGAAAAATGATCAATGGCATTGCCTTCAGCGCCAGGAGCTGCACGTTCTACCATTTTACCATGCCAGCCCATAAACAGCGCATAAACCGTCCAGTTACCCGCAGGCGCTTTCCAGTTTAAATTACCTTTTGCATCCACTTTATCGGTGAGCTCAATGTGCTGGCCATTGTCGCTATAAGCCATAACCACCTGTAAAGGCAGGTTCTTTTTATATTTCAACTGATCAATAGCCAGTGCCTGCAAGTTTTTATTGGCATATACAGGTTCGGCCAGTTTACCAGCGTCTTTAGTTTGTTCTGCTTCTTTCAAAATGGAAACTACAGCGTTTCCCTGGGTATTTCTCGGATATACATTTTCCAGATTTGAGAGGCTATTGCCAATGGCATCGAGGTAGGGTTGTTGTTCAAAGGTGATCGGCTCTTTGATACTTTCACCTGCTTTTACTGACCATGTTTTGTACTCAAAATCCTTACACGCCTCTGCATCGCCGATCAACGGGCCACCGCCAAAAGGCCAGCCGCTGCCAGTGGCCATATCGATCTGCAAGTTCAATCGTTTGGCTTCCTGCAGGGTATGTGAGAACACCTGCATCCATTTGGGTGACAAATAATCTATAAACTGATCTTCATAGCCGCCAACGCCGTATATAGGCGTTATTTCCAAACCGCCTAAACCAACAGCGGCGTATTGTTGCATATTGGCCGTAAGGCCTTTGGGATTTACCGCACTGCCCGGCCACCACCAGCGGGTCCATGGTTTGGTTACGGGATTAACAGCCGGCCATTTGATTTGCGCCTGTACATTGATCAATGCCAAAAATAAGACCGTTGAATTGATTATCCGTTTTAACATCAGGTTCTGGTATTATTTTAAGTGAGAAAGCTGCAATATACAAGCTAAGGGCTTCAGCTGCAAGCCCAAAGGGTGAATAAGCTGCTACTTACTACCCATTACCCGCTTTCTCACTGTATTTTTGCCTTTTCATTAGCTAATTATCACATTATCATATTATCACATTAAATTCTTACCGCATACACCTGTTCCTGCCCTTCAAAATTAGCCCTGAAAATGATCCATTTCCCATCTGGTGAAAAGTGTACGTTGGGTTCCAGTTTATAATTATGGTGCTTCATATTCACCAATTTCTCGGCTTTAAAATGGTCCCCTTCGGGCCTGAACAAATAGATCCATTGCCCATCGGGTGCTTTGGCTACCTGGGAGGGATCGCCACCATCACCGGCAAATAATTGCTGATCGGGTGAAATGGTGAAGTGAATGCTCCATTCATCACGTTGTAAGCGATACTTTTTTTCTTCCCCAGTTTTTACATTGACACCCGCTACATAAAAAGTGCTACCGCGGGGCATTTGCAGGTCGAACCAGATGGTTTTTCCATCAGGTGAGAACCACTCATGACCGGCAATTTCCATATCCATAGTACGCTTGTGCATGAGCTGTGATCTGTCCTTACTGGCGTTACGCACATCAACGGTCCAGATGCGGTTTACTTTGTGCCAGGGACCTTCATGACAAAACATTAATAAGTTAGGGTCGGTAGAAGAGAATTGTACATGGTTTAACCAGGCGCTGTCGGTAAATAAAGGACGCAATTGTTTGCTCTTTATGTCTATAACAAACAGGGTACGGGGTAAACGGGCCTCGTAGATCTTTTGAAAATAATCGTGCTTTTGCGGATTATTTTTAAAGATCTCTTTTTCTGCATCGGTGCTCCGCACACCACCCAGCAATGTTTCATCGGCATTAACAGTGGTTATACCTGCTTTAAAATCGGCCGGGAACACAAATACCAGCTTTGTAGTTTTGCTATCTATATTAGTTACAAAAACGCTGTCTTTGATCTGATAATAAACATTATGTCCTTTAGCACTTACGATCTCACCCGTCATGGGCGAGGCATGATGTGTAAGTTGTTCCAGTTTGCGGGTAGTAAGATCAACCGTGTATAATTGTTTGCCATTGCTGTCGGTACTATAAAAAACCATTTTATTACCAACGAAAGGGTTGTTGTGAAAATAGAAGCTGGCATTGTTACCGGGTTTGTTGGTCAGGCGCACAACAGTGTGGTGGGTAGAAGCATCGATCCAGGTATCGGGCATTGGTTTCTGTGAGCCGGTTTCGAGTACCGGTTGCGCAGTGGCGGTAAGGGACACGATAGATAATAAAGCAAACAATTGTTTTTTCATATAGTAGCAAAATGGTGAATGGTCAATGGTCAATGGTCAATGGGCCGCTCAATTTTGAGCTTCGCTATTATTTTCGAGGCCCGCACAGTCGGGTTCTATTCACCATTCACCATTGACCATTCACGATCAATAACCTAAATTCTGTGTATACAAGCCCGGCTTTACATCCAGTTCCGATTGTGGTATTGGATATAAGATGTAATTCTTTTGAAAAGGTTGCATTACTTTTTGTACATCTTCTTTGACTATCCATGTTGTCATAACCGTTTCTACCAAACCACTGCGTACGAGGTCGTGCCAGCGGCTGCCTTCTGCTGCAAATTCTTTTCTTCTTTCTTCCATCAACCGGGTTAAGGTCACGTTAGATATAACACCTAATCCGGCGCGATTCCTAACCTGGTTCACAATACCATCTACATCGGTTTGTGTTCCGGTTGCACCATGCAGAATGCATTCTGCTTTCAACATTAAAATATCTGTAAACCGCAATACTATAAAATTGATCGGCCAGTCGAGCCGGTTGTTAGTAGGCACCTTTGAAACATCAACATATTTTTTAAAGAACGAACGGCTTTCAGGAACTCCATTATAGACAAAGCCCTTTTGAATAGTAGTGTCTTTACGGGTATCGCCCACCTCAAATGAGCTCAGCAGGTCGATAGAAACTGGTCTGATGGTCAACCCACCCTGTGTTCCTTTACCCAGACTTTGAAACCAGTTATCCGGGGCAAGCAGCCAGGGGAAAGTACCACCTGATAACGGATTAGCTCCATTTACAAATTGTACATCAAATACTACTTCCCCATTATTTTCATTGGTATAGGAAAAGATATTGGGATAGCTTGGCAGGAAAGAATACTTTTTACTGGCGATGATCTCATTCAGCAAAGTAAGCGCCTGGCTCCATTCATTTAAACTCAAACCTGGCCCGTCGATATTATAAGTTGGGCCCGAGCGGGTCATATGCACCAAAGCAAGCATGCCTTTGGCAGCGTATTTG
>DASUVL010001003.1:0-6745 GCA_036379015.1 Niastella sp. | reverse complement strand
ACTAACCACCCAAGGATAGCCGAAGCAGCCAGTGCCGCCATTGATAAGTATGGCAGCGGTTGTGCAGGATCACGGTTTTTAAATGGTACGCTGGACTTACATGTAGAATTGGAAAGCAGATTGGCCGCTTATACCGGCAAGGAAGACGCTATTCTTTTCAGTACGGGCTTCCAGGCCAACCTGGGGGTACTATCTGCCTTGTCGGGTAGAGCAGATGTGTTGTTGCTTGATGAGTACGACCATGCGTCTATTATTGATGGCAGCAGATTGTCATTTTCACGGGTGATCAAGTACCGCCATAACGATATGCAGGACCTTGAACATCGCTTGCAATTGCTGCCTGCAGATGCTTTTAAGCTGATCGTTACAGACGGTATTTTCAGCATGGAAGGTGATATTGCCCACCTGCCGGCTATTACTGCCCTTGCAGAAAAGTATGAAGCCGCCGTAATGGTTGATGATGCACATGCGTTGGGCGTCATTGGCGTGAACGGAGCCGGTACTGCTTCGCATTTCAACCTCACCAATGAAACCGACCTGATCATGGGCACCTTCAGCAAGTCGCTGGCTTCGCTGGGTGGCTTTGTAGCAGGCGACAGAGAAGTGATCGATTACCTGAAGCACAAAGCCAGGTCGCTTATTTTCAGCGCCAGCATGACGCCTGCTTCTACTGCCAGTGTAATAGCTGCTCTGGATATTATTGAAGAAGAACCTCAACGTATACACAAACTGTGGGATAATACAAACCATATGCTGTTGTTGTTGCAGGAGCAAGGCTTCGATACCGGCGACACACAAAGTCCCATCATTCCAGTGCGCATTGGCGACAATCATAAGACCTTTTTGTTTACCAAAGCCCTTCAGGACAAAGGCGTTTTTGTAAACCCCGTGGTATCACCTGCAGTTCCCTCTGAATCATCCCTTATAAGGCTTTCGCTGATGGCCACGCATTCTTTCGCCCAAATTGAAGAAGCGGTAGATAAAATGAAAGAAACAGCCCTCATGTTGGGTATTGATCTGAAACTGAAAAAAGAAAGCGCATGACCGGTATTGTAACCGTCTATAACCGGAAACAGTTAAAGGCATTTATTGATTTTCCTCATAACCTGTATGAAGGAGATAGCAATTATGTACCTGAACTTTTTATAGCCCAGCGCGACCTTTTAACGCCCGGCAAGCATCCCTTTCATGAACATTCGAAAGTGCAGTTATTCCTTTATTATAAGGACAACGTTATTAGTGGAAGGATCGCTGCCATCCTGAACAATAATCATAACCGCTTTAATAATACCACCGATGGGTTCTTTGGCTTTTTTGAGTGCATCAACGACCTGCGGGTAGCAAATACTTTGTTCGATTCGGCAGAACAATGGCTGCGGGAACAAGGCGCCACTACCATCATCGGCCCGGTAAATCCATCAACCAATGAACCCTGCGGTTTGCTGATCGATGGTTTTGACAAACCGCCGCTTGCCATGATGACGTATAATAAACCCTATTATACCTCTTTGATGGAAGCCATGTCACTTAAAAAAAAGGTAGACCTGCTGGCTTATGATATGACCCTGGAAGATGTGGGCGACCGGCCACTCCTGTTGGAAAAGCGATTGCTGAGCAGGTTGCAGCAGAAGAATATTACTATAAGGCCTGTAAACAAGAAAGACCTGGCACATGAAGCAAAGAATGTGCGTGAAGTATACAATGCAGCCTGGGATAAGAACCTTGGATTTGTACCTATGACAGATAAGGAATTCAGCTACCTGGCAAAAGACCTGAAGATGGTGTTGGACGAACAGCTTTGCCTGATAGCCGAACACGAGGGCAAGCAAATAGGTTTTGCCCTGGCCATTCCCGATATTAACCAGATCCTGATCAAAGTGCGGCGGGGAAGGCTGCTGCCCACCGGCATCTTCAAGCTGTTGCTGAATATGAAAAAGATCGACCGCATTCGCGTGCTGGCGCTGGGTGTGAATAAAGAATACAGGAAACTGGGTATTGAAGCCTGTTTTTATGCCGCCATTATAAAACGCGTAGGCGCCCGTCAGATGAGGGGAGCGGAAGCATCCTGGATATTGGAGCACAATGAAATGATGACTAAAGGAATTGAAAACATCAATGGCAAGGTTTATAAGCGCTATCGCATTTATGAAAAGCCATTAGGTGAACAACGACAATGAAAGAGAAAGTATTGATAACCGGCGCCAGCGGATTCATAGGCTTTCACCTTATTGAAGCTGCGCTTCGCCAAAGGTTCGATGTGTATGCTGCAGTTAGGTCAGGTAGTGATATCAGTCACCTGAAAGAATATGATATCAAATTTTGCGAACTGGATTACACCAATGTGAAAGAGCTGTCGAAACAACTGGCTGCTACCGGTTGCCATTATATTATTCATGCCGCCGGAGCTACACGGGCCGGCTCGCAGCAAATGTATGATACAATCAATGCCTCCTATGCCTTTAACCTGGCCAGTGCTGCTGTAGAGGGCCTCGAAAGTCAACTACGAAAGTTTGTTTTTGTGAGCAGCCTGGCAGCGGTTGGTCCATTGAACAGCAGTAATGCGTTGATCACGGAAAACGTACCGCCAACTCCGGTAACAGGGTATGGCAGAAGTAAGCTGCTCGGAGAGCAAAAATTAAAAACGCTGTCATCGCTTCCGTTGGTAGTGCTGCGGCCCACAGCAGTGTATGGTCCGCGTGAGCGGGATATTTTTATTATGCTGCGTTCCATCCAGCGCGGTATAGAACCTTATATCGGCCGGGTTGAGCAACAGTTAAGCTTTGTGTATGTGAAGGACCTGGTTACGGCTATAATGAATTCATTATTCTGCAATGGGTCGCATATGACGTTCCATATTTCGGATGGAGGAAGCTATGACAAATATGAGTTCGCCCATGTTGCCAAACATATACTGAACCGAAAGACCTTACGACTGCACCTGCCATATGCTATGATCAAAGGAATTGCTTTTGCCATGGAAAAATGGGATGGATGGCGCGGAAAAACGCCGGTGCTGAACAGAGAGAAGCTGCATGAACTAACCGCGGTCAACTGGCAATGCAGTATTGAAGAAGCCAAAACGCATTTGGGTTTTTCTCCGCAGTATTCTTTGAAGCAGGGTCTCTGGGAAACCTTGCAATGGTACCGTTTAAACAAGTGGTTATAATTATATAAGAAAAATTAAGGTTTATGAAACGAAGCATGCTCGGTTTTTCATATAGGAAAAGGCATATGCGGAGTTCCATCCGACCAAATTAAAAAAATAAAAAATATACGGATGAAAGAACAAATGTTGCCGGCAGAAGGAAAATTAGGTATCCTGCTTCCTGGTATGGGAGCAGTGGCCTCTACCATGATCGCAGGCGTTATTGCCACCAGGAAGGGTTTGTCTAAACCAATTGGATCATACACCCAAACCGGACATATAGAACTTGGCGAAGGAAAGGGAGACCGTTACCCGCTAATAAAGGATTTTGTACCGCTGGCTGCATTGGAAGATGTAGTATTTGGCGGATGGGATATCTATGAGGATAACGTATTCCAGGCAGCAAGCCAGGCGCGGGTACTCGACCAGCATTTGCTGAATGCCCTCAGGCCCGAGCTCGAAGCCATTAAACCCATGAAAGCTGTTTTTGACAGGGATTATGTGAAGAACCTGGATGGTACATTCATCAAGCAATCTGCTAACAAATATGAAGCAGCCCAGGAACTTATCAGGGATATTGAAACGTTCAAAAAAGAAAACAACGTAAGCCGGGTAGTGATCGTATGGACCGGTTCTACCGAAAAATACCTGGAACAATCGGCTGTGCATGAATCCATCGCTGCGTTTGAAGCTGGGTTGAAGAACAACGATGCCAACATTGCGCCCAGCATGGTGTATGCCTATGCAGCGGTAAGCCAGGGTATTCCTTTCATTAATGGAGCGCCCAACCTTACAACCGATATTCCGGCCATTGTACAACTGGCACAAAGAACAAAAACGCCCATCGGCGGAAAGGATTTCAAGACCGGACAAACTTTGATGAAGACCATCGTGGCGCCCGGCCTCGCCGCCCGCTCGCTGGGTGTGAACGGCTGGTTCTCTACGAACATCCTGGGTAACCGCGATGGACTGGTGCTGGATGATGAACAGAACTTTAAAACGAAGGAAGTATCGAAACTGGGTGTACTGGAAGATATTTTCAGGCCCGATCTGCATCCTGACCTGTACGGTGAAATGTATCATAAGATCCGTATCAATTATTATCCTCCGCACGGCGATAATAAAGAGAGTTGGGACAATATCGACATTTTCGGCTGGCTCAATTATCCCATGCAGATCAAGATCAACTTCCTGTGCCGCGACTCTATACTGGCGGCGCCACTGGTACTTGACCTGGCACTTTTTGCCGACCTGGCCCAACGTGCAGGCATGTACGGTGTACAGGACTGGTTGTCGTTTTATCTTAAATCGCCCCAAACGCAACAGGGAGTACCTGCAGAGAATGATATATTCAAACAACTGAATACGCTGAAGCAGGTGTTACGTGGTATGATGCAGGAGCAAGTACAGGAGCTGCCGACATTAAAACGCACCAAAGCAACCGAAAAGGTTATATGAGACCGATTGCCAGCATCATAGCAACTGCAGGCGGTATTGGCTTCCTTATGAAGGGTGGAGGCACAGCCGCCGCAGTTGTTTTTTGCATAGCCTGGTATTTTTTTCCCATTGGGTATTATTACCAGGCTTTGCTGCTGGCGGTGTTACTGGTAGCCGGTACATGGAGCGCTTCACAAATGGAAACCGTATGGGAACATGACAGCAACAAGATCGTAATTGACGAAGTAGCCGGCATGATGATAACCCTGGCCTTTTTACCACATGATGGCGTGTATATCATTACAGGCTGTGTGCTCTTTCGTTTTTTCGATATTATAAAACCGCTGGGCATCAGAAAGACAGAATTGCTGCCCCGTGGCATAGGTGTAATGGCCGATGATGTACTGGCAGGTATTTATTCCCATTTGATCTTATGGCTGTTGACTCTGGTGTTTGGTTATTAAGAGTTATCAGGAAAGATAATACAAGAATTTTGAGATTTCGGGATTTTGAGATTTCTGGATTTCGCAATGTATTATGTTGCTGAGCAATAGAAAATCTCTAAATCGCCAAATCAGAAATCCTATTTAACGATGATCACTTTCCTGAAAGCCAATATAGCATCGCTGGTAGCTTCACTAAGTGATTTTTTGATGACGGTGATGCTGGTACAATGGTGCCGAACAGATGTGGTAATGGCGGCAGCGGCAGGTACTGTAACGGGAGGTATTGTTAATTTTTTGATAGGCAGGCATTGGGTTTTTCGTGCAGGAGATGAAAGGGCGTTAAAGCAACTGCGGAAGTATGCGCTGGTATGGTTCGGCAATTTGTTATTGAATACGGGTGGTGTATATGTACTTGCCTGCCAGGCTGGCTTGCATTACACGGTCTCAAAAGTAGTGACATCACTGCTGGTTGCTTTCCTGTATAATTATCCCCTGCAAAAGAATTTCGTGTTCAGCAATAATTGGTAGATGATGATTAGTTTGATTGATAGTAAAAAAGGCTTGACCTTATTCCTCTTTGTTACCTGCTTCTTTGTTTGTGCGCAGGCGCAAACAGTGGTTAACGGAATTGTACGTGATGCCCAAACGCATGCACCGCTTTCATTTGTAAGTATTTATTTCAAGGGTAGCAAGGGTGTGGTGAGCGGCGAGGATGGCAGTTATAGTATATCCACCACTAACCCCAAAAATACCACGCTGGAATTTTCTTTCAATGGGTATAAAGTGTTGCGGAAAAAGATCGTGTTCGGTATAACGCAGGACCTTAATATAGACATGGAAGTAGCAGAGATGGCGTCTGTGGTGGTAGGCTCCAGGAAACGAGGCAAATACAGCAATAAGAATAACCCGGCGGTTGACCTTATCAGGAAGGTGGTTGACAACAGGGACCGTAATAGAATGAGCGCTTCTGATTATGTGCAATACCAGCAGTACGAGAAGATGGAATTGTCGCTTACGAATAAACCTGAAAAGCTGATGAACAACCGGTTCTTAAAGAATTACAGGTTTTTAGTAGAGAACCAGGATACGTCAAAGATAGAAGGAAAGGCCCTGGTGCCGGTATACCTGGAGGAAACCCTTTCAAATAAGTTTTTCAGAAAAAGTCCTTCAAAAGAAAAAACCTATGTACTGGCAAAAAAGAAGGTGAACCTGGGCGAGTTTGTAGACAACGATGGCATTACACGCTACCTGAATAGTATGTATACGCCCATCGATATTTACGAACCCAACCTTATGTTGCTATCGAACCAGTTGCTCAGCCCTATTTCAGACCTCGCTCCTACTTTTTACCGGTTTTATTTGCGCGATACCATAGAGATGGATGGGATAAAACTGGTGGAACTGAATTTTGCGCCCCGCAATCCCAACGACCTTTTGTTCAGGGGCTCTATGTTCATAACGCTCGATGGCAACTATGCTGTTCAAAAGATACAGATGGGCCTTGCCAGGCATGCCAACATCAACTGGACAAGGGAGCTACGCATTAAACAGGATTTTGAGCGTGGGACCGATGGCCGCTACCACGTGGTGATGAGCCATATACTCTCCGAATTTGCCCTGTCTAAAAAAGCTACCGGCGGCCTGGTGGGCGAACGCACCGTTTCTTATAAGGATTATGTGATCAATCAACCCGCTCCCGACTCGGTGTATGCAGGCA
>DASUVL010001002.1:0-14667 GCA_036379015.1 Niastella sp. | reverse complement strand
CAACCCACCATCCGGCGTGCTTTTTATTGAATTTCCCCACTCCTGATCCAATCCTCCAAAACATTTGGCCCATAGTTTATTCCCGTTGGCATCTACTTTAACCACCCATACGTCATCGGAGTATTCTTTGTGATTTCCGGTTACATCACCATCAATACTCGCGGTACGTCCGGTAATGGCAAATCCTCCATCAGTGCAGGCTGTTATACTGTAAGCTTCCTCTGTCGATGCACCTCCATATGTTTTACTCCAAAGTTTATTACCGCTGGCATCAAGTTTTAAGATCCAAAATTCGAAATTACCACTGTGATTGCCAGGAACATCACCATCATAGCCATTGGTACTGCCAGCTACCACCAATCCTCCATCCGAAGTAACAATTACAGCATTCGCTTTATCATTCCTGGAGCTTCCATATGTTTTTGACCATAAGATTGTTCCATTGCCATCTATTTTCATTATCCAAAGATCATCTAAATTACGGGGTGAAGACAAATCACCATCTGAGCTCCTGGTGTACCCTACGACAACGAAATTTCCGTCGCTGGTAGCAGCAATGGCATTGGCCTCGTCTGCATTTGATCCTCCATATGATTTAACCCACTGTTTGTTTCCATTGGCATCGACCTTTACAATCACGGCATCTTCAACACCATGAGACCCTGTAATATCACCCGTATTATTTCCATAACTATAACCAGCTATAAGATATCCGCCGTCACTTGTTTTGGCAGCGGAGCGAGCCTTTTCTGTATAAAAACCGCCTATAACTTTTTGCCATCCTATATAAGTTGGAAACGGTTTTTGGGTTATGGTTATAGTTATTGGTTGGTTATTATTCGCTGTTATGGAAATGGTGGCTGTTCGGGTTGTACCGGTTTCATTATTTAATAAAGCTGTAATAGTTACAACCGTAGTGCCGGCCACGCCATTGTTTTTATCTATTTTTAGCCAGCTGGCAGCTGCTGGTGTTACTGTTGCCGCCCATTGAATATTCGATTTAATTGAAAAGGTATCGATCGCGTTAATGGCCATACCTAACTGTAAATTGGTTCGGCTAACAAAAATTGAATCTACGGGCTCTGTATTTTTATTGCCGTTACCGTCAGTTTCTGAATTGCCATCTTTTTTGCAGGAGAGAATCAGAACAAAAGAAGAAAGTAAACATAGAATAAACCTTGTTTTCATTAGTATGGGTTTTGATCTTTTTGTAAAGATATTCTCAGCTAACGGGAATTGCAATATGAGTTAATAAGCGCGTCGTTTTAGGATAAATCCGTGCCGTTTTAGGGGAAATTCGTGTAGTCTACTATGTTGAATTTTATTTTTAACGCCAGAGCATGGTGTCGTTCTGTTTAGTGTGATCTGACATTGATTAGAATGTATAACCGATCCTGAACATCACATTCCTTGGTGCACCGGGATTAACCGTAACGTTTGCCCTTCCGCGGCCGATCCAGTACCGTTCGTCGCTGAGATTATTGATATTAAGCGCCAGGTTTATTTTGTTTACCCTGTAAGATATCGCTCCGTCAAAAACATGATATCCTGGTAAAATGATGCTGTCATACTGTGCTGTATGTTGCTCAGTGACAAAATTCCCGCCGAAAGAGAGACCCACACCTTTTATAACACCTTTTTCAAAATTGTATTTTAGCCAGAAGCCTCCCATGTGATGGGGTGCAAATTCTTTCCATTTGCCTATCTCTTTTTCGTCATCGCTTTTTGTAATGATGGCATTGTTGTAGGCATAGTTGGCATTCACAAACAGATTGGGTAATATCTTTCCAACGATCTCAACTTCCACTCCTTTGGATACTTCCTGGCCCCTTTGTGTAAGTAGCTCGGGGTTTGTAGAATCCCCGGCATTAACGAGTATATTGTTCAGTTCAATACGATAAACAGATGTATTGATGGTGAGTTTTTTATTAAACCACTCCGTTTTTAAACCACCTTCTACCATACTGCTGGTAAGCGGGTCAAAAGGACCTCCATACGTTTCAGGATCCCCGATTGTGGCAGCTCCCTGCGGCTGAAAACCTTCCACATAGGTGCCATACAGGTTTACATTTTCAAACAGACTGTACACCAACCCAACCCTGGGTATAAGCGCGGTTTGTTTTACTTTTTCTTCTGTCTCTTTTTTATAATTCAGAAAATCGGTGTAGAATTCCTGTCTGAGCCCCAGTAATACCTGCAGCTTGCCGAATTTTACAAGGTCCTGAATATAGATCCCGTTTGTATAATATAATGAAGTTGCTACCGCCGATACCTTTGTAAAGTAGTTCTTTATATCCTGTGGCAGGTAATTGGGGTTAGCCAAATCGAAATAAGGCATGTTGGGTACCGGGTTGCCATTTTTATCAAGCAAATAATTCTTTTTATTTCCTTTTATATAGGTGGCAATAGCTGCTGTGTTAGCTGCATTTCTGAACCCGCCGGTTAAAGCAGTTGACCAGCCGCCGGTTGGCGTATACAGCCTGGCATAGTCGTAACCAACAAGTATCTTATGTTGCAGGGCGCCTGTTTCAAGGGCTATGTTGAAATAGGACATTAAGTTGAAGCTGCTGTTTTTTGAAACGCCATTTTGCATGCGCATGTCCATTAGTGTCGGCAGTTCATTTCCGGCAGAATCTACCCCGTAGGCGTTATTAGCCCGGTGTTCTAAATAGTCCCTGTTGTATTGATGGTTGATGAAAGAGGTGTTGAACGATACGCGGTTAGAAAACTTATGATTTAAAGAAGCCATCAATGAGAGACCCTGTTCTTTATTGTAACTGTTAGAATAGGTAGAGTTTAATGTGATGGGTGTGGAGTGTAGTGTGGATTGTCCTTCTATTTTGCCCATAAGCGGTTGTCCTCTGTCTACCCTTCCATTTATTGAGCTGTAAACCAAATCAACGTCTATTCTTGTTTTTTCGCCGGGTAGAAAAGAAAATGAAGGTGCAAATAAAATATTTTTACTGTCGGCGAGGTCCCTGAAAGAGCCTGCGTCCTGGTAAGCTACATTTAAACGGTATAAGAGTGTTTTCTCTTTATTGGCCGGACCAGTTATATCCAGTTCTGTTCTGATGGTATTAAAACTTCCGATAGCGAGGCTTACTCCATGGTGTGGCGTGGCCAACGGCTTTTTGGTAACCCGGTTGATAGTGCCGCCCGGGTCAGAATAGCCATACAGCGCCGAATTGGCACCTTTGATCACCTCTATTCTTTCCATATTGCTGATGAGCTCGGGTGTCCAGCCCTTGTTGATGCGCAGCCCGTTGATCATAACATTGTTGCCGGTGGCGAACCCCCTGATCATATAGTCGCCGGTAATGGATTCCTGGTTAACACCGCTGACATTCTTGATCACATCCGTAATACGGAAAGCCTGCCGGTCCTGGATCAATTCTTTCGATATAACGTTAACAGATTGAGGAATATCTTTTAGCGCAACAGGCGTTTTTGACGCCAGATTGGAAATGTCAGTTTTATAGTCATGACCTTTGGAGCTGGTAACAACTACTTCTTGTAACTGTTTGTTAGACAGTTTTAATTGAAAGGTAACATTGGAGGTTTTATCTTTTTCAACTGTTACGGTTTGTTCTATGGTTTCGTAACCTGTAAGTGATATTTGCAATGCATACTCACCTGTCTTTAACCGGCTGAATTCAAATGCCCCGTTTTCGTCGGTAAGCGTTCCTTTTTTGGTATTCTTTATTATGACAGTTACGTCGGCTGCGGCGTTATTGTCGTTGGTAATTACTTTTCCTTTAATGCCGCCAAAGTCATTTTCATTGTTGGCTAAAGAGAAAACAGGTAATATTATAAACAGCCATTGTAAAGATCTTTTCATTGCAGTTCCTTTTTTGGGTATGGCAAAAGTCGATCAACAGCAATGAAACCTTAATAGAGATCGGGAAATTGATTTACGCGATCAGTAAATTCAGCGCGTACTGACCAGTTAGATTGTTTGTCAGGGCAGATGAGGCGCATCTGGATAATTCTTATAATACACTTTTATTAATAAGTGTCATTTATGTAATACATATCGCGCGAAGTGCATTTCATCCCGGTACGATGATGCACAAGTGATCAGGGTGTCTTCAATATTTTAATCGTTTTTTGGGAGTGTTGTACTCTTTGCTCTAACTGAATTTTTTGCAGCCCCTCCTAAAAGTATTTTTCCAATGTCAGGCCGTAGCTAATTTGAATCAGTCCAGTTTGAATTGGCAAGTACTACTGAGGTTTCAATTTGACGATGGGGGATTGTCCAATACTTCCGCAGGAGTCGCTCCTTGTCGTCATGGGATACCAGGTTATAGCCGTGTTTTTTATAGAAGTTAATAGCCCACGTTGCATCAGCCCAGGTACCAATCAAAATTGGTTTCGTCGTGAGTTCTGACAGGTGATTTAATAATTTTCCACCAATACCTTTATTTCTTGCGATCGTTCTAACGTATGCATGTCTGATTAACGTGACATCTGCCTTGTCCTGAATACCCATGACGCCAATAATCTTGTCATTATCGCAGTAACACCAAAACTGCACACCATCGTCAATTTGACCTTGAAGCTCTTGTTCCGACATATATGGTTCATGCCATCTATCTTCAGGAATAATGCCTTTGTATGCCACTGCTGCCTCATTGATAATAGCCAGGATCTCTTCAAAATCCGTTTTTTTACTTGGAACAATCATTTCGTGAATTTAAGTTGTTTTGAGATTTTACTGACAACACAATAAGATATGTCATCTTGCATGAAGGCCAGGGGCCATGGCCGCAACCAGCCCGCGTTTTTATTTTCTCCAATGTGAGGTTGATTTCCATGCAAAGTCAAGTTTTTCTTTAAATTCCTGTTGTCCAAGAGCTAAAATATTTTTTAATTGTTTTGAATTCGAGGCGAATAATAAGGCCCACAACTGTTCCTGTATGTTTTTGTGTAAATGGTTTCCTCCGGGAAAGAAATCTTTGAAAACGCCCAGTTTTATTAAGGATTCTATAATTAATTTTCTCTCGTTGTCGTTGGCTAATCCATACATTTCCACAAGTATGCTTTTGCCAAATTCATTGTTGGCATTTCCAATAGCTTTTATCGCAATAGATGGCCCATTGCCAATTCTGTTTTCGAACAGCAGGCGCATTAGAAACTCCAATTGTTTCATGTCTCCAGACTTTGCCAATTGATTAATGGCCGCCATCCGAACTTTACTGTCTTTGGAAAGTAGTTTTGTTTTATATATCTCCGTTTCAGTTTTCACAGATGTCTGTTTAAAATGAGGGTTGGGAAAATTTCCCGGTCTGGGATTGCCTGCTCCAAATATACCGATCTATTGAAAAATATGGTTGGTTTCTGTAACAATTCAATACGGCCTGCGACCAATACCATATTACATGATTTGTTAAAAAAACAATTCCTTATTGTAGTTATAGAATATGCGTAGTATTTTGTTCTTATCCTTATAAAGACCCCAACCAAACGATCCCTCATCCTCGATCCTGAGGATGTTTACAATTCCCATTTCTTATATTGATTATGATGTGAAAACATGTTGTTTTACAGGTAAGTGATTGACTATCACAAACAAGTAAATGTTACGTGTATAGAGGTGGTGTGCTATTCAAACTGTAATAGTCTGAATAATTGACGTTGCCGTTGATCAGATTGTGTAGGGAAAACTTGTGCCTGTTATTCAGTATCAAATACCTGGTTGATGGCTAATGTCAACATTAAACCCCATATAGCTTGTCAACTCTTATGCAAAAAACGAAATCTGTTAAAACACCGTATTCGGATGTTTTGATAGTAACAGGAATTTTATTTATTATAGGCTCTACAGTTATTGGGTTGGCTATAAAATGTCCCACCCAAATTCAATGTTTTATTGTTTATACGCTTATAGGTGTCGGTATGGCTTGTATTTTTAAAAGCGCCGAGCAATCCAGTGTTTCGTATAAAAGTTTAAAATTCTCATTTAAGATTGCAGGTTGTATTGCAGTGCCTATGCTGTTATATATCATTAATCCCATTGATAAGATTAAAGCAAATGGCTGTGATTCTCCAACTAATATTACCATATCAGTGCCTGGAACAAATAGCCCAAAGGATACGGTCTTACAACAGCAAAGCCATGAAAAAGCGCCGGATCTTTCTAAGATCTATACGCCTGGTTTGAATCACCCGAAGCCATCGCCTATTAAATCTATAAACAAACCAGGAGAGCAAGGCTTTTCTGTACAGTGTAATGGCCTTACAAAAAGAGGTACGCGGTGTAAGCATTATACCTATATTTCTAATGGTTTTTGTTCCCAGCATCAACCGGGTTAGATCAGGAACCCCAAAGCCATTTTTATTCCTTGTAAGCTAATGTACCTGGAAATGGGTGCTTTTTATCTTTGTACTTTACCAAAACGGTAGTTGAAAGACATAATAAAACGCCTTGTTAATACCCAGGATTCCTGCAACTGATAGAACGCCGGATCATTGGCTTCAGTAAATAAGTGTCTTTTTGATTGGAAAGGATTAATTACCGACATACTCATCATTGCTTTTTTATCCTTTAAAAATTGTTTATTAGCTGATATGCTGCTTTTTGTAAAGCCGGCTGTTTTGCCCTGGGTTGATATATTGGGTGAGTTATAGCTGAGGTCGCTATTTACACACCAGTCTTTTTTAAGACGGTAGCTGGCAGAACTAAATACATTAAAAGCAAAACCCTTCCTGTTTTGCTCATTGTTGTTAATGGTGTTTGTATATTTTATATGACGTACGCTGGTATTTATATTGATCGTTATTTTTTTGAATAATCGGGTATTGCCGTTTATTGAAATATGGCTACTCCGGTGCCGGCCAATATTGCCGAATGTAGTATGGCCAACCGAATCAACCAGAACGGTATATTGTTGAATGGAGTTATTAATAAAAGTATGTAGCAGATTGAAGGTCAAAAAACTTTGTTTGATCAATACATTATAGGAAAGGTTGAATGTATGGCCAATGGCCGGTCTTACCTTTGGATTTCCATAAGATATATTTTGGGGATCTGTTAAATCAACGTAGGGGTTTAGATAATAAAGTCCTGGTCGTTCCAAACGTTGCATATAAGATAGGCGCAACATATTGGCGCTTTTAAGCCTTCGCGAGAGCATAATATTAGGTATAAAGTTGACATAATTCCTGGATACAATTGTTCCAGACGATTTAAAGTTCGCATCATCTGTAGTTTTCTCTATTCGAATCCCTGTTTTTAATGCCCAATGGCCCATTTTCCAATTGAACGTGGTATATAGTGCATGAATATTTTGCCGGTAATTAAAGTTGTTGCTTAGTGATGTATCCCGAACAAACACGCCGGATATCAGATCCAGGTTGCTATACGAATAATCACTTCCATTTGAGCGAAAGGTGGATTTGATGCCCAGTTCCATGGTTTGTTGTTTCAACGGCTGTACATAGTCTACCTGAAAGCTTTGCTCTCTGGTGCCATCCTGATAATTTGTGTTGCTAGCCTGGTTGCTATAATTTAACACAGAAACAAGGGTGTAATCTGCTTTACTGGTGTTTGTACTATTGTTTAGATTATAGGATACCGTTAATAGCTGGTTATTACTTTTTTTGAAACTTTTTTGATAATCAATGCCAATGTCAAAACCATACCCGGTGGTGGTATTGGCATTTAATCGCTGGTAGGCGGAGGTTAATTTATTTCCGGCATCTAACAATGCCACTTGCTGTTTAAAATTGGCAGCGCCATGGCTTTTGTTAATATTATAGTTAATGGTCATCACGTCCAACGCATTCATGTCATAGCTGATATCACCATTTACATATTGAGAACTGTTATTGTTCCTGCTTTCTCCTGTTTGTTGCAGCTTGCTTTTTCGATATTTGTCTTCCCGAAAAAAATTATTGATGTTGACCGCGCTTTTTTGTGAATTAGTCACAACCTGGTTACTAAGTCCTATCTTGCCTGATTTAATCGTTCCATAGCTGCTAATATTATAAGCTAACGGATTTTCTCCACTTATATTAACAGATCCATTATAACCGGTAATGTTTTTTTTATGGGTAATGATATTTATAATACCACCGATACCGTCAGCCTCATACCTTGCAGAGGGGTTAGTTATGACCTCGATCGTCTTAACTGCACTTGCCCGCATGCTTTTGAATATATCTGATGAACCACTTGCAAATAGGGAAGATCTTTTACCATTTATTAAGATCTGGTAATTACTACTGCCATTCATTTGTAAATTATCGTCAGCATCTATACTGAGCAGCGGTGTCTTGCGAAACATCTCTAATACAGACAGTATTTCTTTTTCCGGGTCCTGATCAACATGATAAATTAATTTATCAAAGTCCTGTTCAATTAATTGTTGTTTTACCACAACGCGAACTTCCTTCAATTGAATGGCCGAAGCAACAAGCGTTATTTTACCGAGATCCATAACGGTGGAAGTAAAAGGGGGACAGTTGACTATTTTAGTTTTATAGCCAATACAACTAATTATGAACTGATATTGTTGGAGCGGAAGTCCTTTTATCTTAAAAAATCCATTTTCATTGGAAATAGCATACTTAATAAATTTTTGGCTGACTGTTTCCTGAACCGATATGGTTACGTTACCAAGAACATCCTGATGTGTTGAGTCTATTATTATCCCTTTTATTATTCCGTTGGCTGGGGGTGGTAAAGTGGTTTGCGCGATAGAAACAGAAAACGACAAGAAGCACATTACCACTGTAACCAATCCTTTATCTTTTAATTTTTGAAGAATGAACATATAGCAGCATTTTTCCCATCCTCCATATGCTTTTACGTGCACAAAGAGGATGGGAAATAAAAGATGGAATTCCGACGGATTCAAACGTTTCCTTTTGCCTTCGTCTTATGGATTATTGGCAGTGAAAGTTTTACCTAAAACGGAAAGTGTAATGCCGGAGAATGAGACATTAGTAACTTGACTTGTCCAGTTGGTATTTGGGCACCTTCCTGGCGTAAAGGTACTTGTGGTTGTGAAACAACCAACGGCTCGGCCATTATGAACAGGAACGGCAAATTCTTCTCCAACATCTGAGACTACCTTATTATGAGCGGGAACTACATCACCATTGCCAGGATTTCTGCATTCTCCAGACACAGTTGCGTCAAAGTTCAGTTCCATCGTCACCTGGCTAACATTTCCCAAACCGGAAATGTCATAACAAATGGTAAACGTTAGCCCATTATCAGTAACACTCAATGGACTTTTAAGTCTTGCGTTTTGAGCTGTAGCTGTGCTAACAATAAATAAAGCGATTAATGCGATAACGCTACTTAAATTAGTATGTTTCATAAATGTTAGTTTACTTGGGTTATGTATATTGAAAATGTTTGCAGGTTACCTATCCACAACCTGTAAGGACATATAATGCCCATGCCCCAATGCCTGGCATTGAGACGCCGTCAATAGGAATTAAGCCAGTTGTTGTATTAATACTTATCCTTTATGCCTGTAGCTGCACTGATATGTAGTGCTATAGCGCTGGAATTATATTCCCTGAAGATTGGGAAACAAAGATTTAAAATGTTTGATTTCGTTGGTAACCAGCAAGAAAGCAATCAAGACCCAATAGGTGGAGACTTGTCATGCGGCAGTATAACCAAATAACAATTTGAAACCTGTTTCATTGCCGACAGGTTATAACATATCAGGTTCGAAATATGCATATTTCGATTAGTTAAGTAAGTAAATGAAATCTGAACGCAGATAATGGATTACAACTAAATAGATGGAATTAGATTAATTGGTAACAGAGGGAGTGAATTAGCTAATTTTCGAGGGTTATATAGAGAGATCAAAGAAGTATTTCGAAGAGATCAAGGAGGCATTTTCGGTCCGTGGTGACAAAGTTATTATATTTAGAATACCATACAATTATTTTTTAATATATTTTTTTCTGTAAATACCTCTTAAGTTTTTAAATCCTGAAGTTTGTTGTTTCAACTCTCTTTCTCCAATCATTTGTTGGCTTCCTATTAGATAAACGAGGCACACTGGATAGCTGATCATCATCAGTTTTATCTCGTCCGGTACATTTAAAAATTATGTGACAAAACTGCTTCATGGAAAGAAGAATAAGGAATGAAATTTGTTATTTACGGTGGTTTATACGGGTATTTCCGGAATATGTTAACCATTAGAAGATAACCTTATATGTACGTTGCGAACACGCACCTTAAACCTGTGATCGGTATTGATCTCCATTTTGTGAACACACCGATTCCTTTTGTCCCGCTTCCTCATCCATACATTGGGCTGGTAATAGATCCCTTTGATTATATTCCCTTTATTGGCGCTACCGTAAAAGTGAATAACGTGCCGCGTGGTAATACTGATACTGCAGGGATGATCATTACGTTTATACATATTCCTTTTGGCATAGGCTTTTCCCTGGTGCCTATCATTGGTCATGATAGCCAGAACTTCTTTGGCAGCAAAACAGTGATGGTAGATGGAGCTCCTATGAGCGGAGCGGGTTATATGCTCATGACCTGTAATGACATTGGTTTACCGCTTTCGTTTAGACCGGGTAAAAAATTCAAACCCATTCCTTCTTTATACCTGCCCACCTCGTTTTGTATACCCTTACAATGGGGTAAACCGGTGATGGTGGGCGGTCCGCTGGTGCCCAACTTCAGCCTGATGGCCTTGCTAAAGGCTTTTGCATTTGGTTCTTTCCTGAAAATATTTGGCAAACTGGGCGGAAAGCTGCTGAAAGCGTTAAATCATAAAGTGCTTAAGAGATCTCCTGCTACCAAAAAGCTCAGCAGCCTGTTTTGCAAAATGGGCTTTGAACCGGTAGATCTCATCTCCGGCCGGGTAAATTATGAATATACCGATTTTGAATTGCCGGGGCCTATACCCATTAAATGGACACGCAACTGGGACAGCGACTCTTCCATGAATAGTCTATTAGGGCATGGGGTACAACTGGCATACGATCGCTGTGTGCAGCTCTGGCCCGAAGAAGGTGGTTTATCAGTAACCATGGCAGATGGCCGGCTGGCGGTTTTTCCCTTGTTACAGCCTGGTGAAGATTATTATCACCCACAGGAAAAAATATTGCTGCGCCGTAAACAAAACGGACATTTTATACTCGAAGATTACAACGAATCACTATACTATCATTTCAATCATCAACAGTCTCATACCTGGCGATTAACATTAATTGAGAATTACAGCGGTAGCCGTATTCAGTTGCATTATACCGGCGGCAATCTTACAGCCATAACTGATTCTGCCGGAAGGCAACTGCTTTTCCTATTAGATAAACAACATCGCATAAGGGAAGTAAAAGTAAAACACCGCGACCTTGAACAAATACTGGTTACCTATGATTATAGTGCAGATGGTGACCTGGTAAGCATTGCCGATGCCTTAAACCAGGCTACAGCCATTGACTATCGCAATCACATGATGATAAAAAAGACTGATCGTAACGGACAATCTTTTTACTGGGAATATGATGAAAGAAACCGTTGTGTGCATACCTGGGGAGATGGGGGCATATTGGAAGGATTTATACAATATGGCAAAGGGCATAACGAAGTTACCAATTCGTTAGGTGAAACAACTACCTACTATTACGACGAGAATAATTTGTGTATACAGCAAACCGACCATTACGGGAATCACCAGTACACAGAATATACCGATGATTTGGACCTGTACCGTGAAATTGATGAAGCCGGAAATATAACTGGTTACAAATACAATGAACGGAGATCATTACAGGAAAAAACATTGCCCGATGGTAGCAGCATCCAGTTTCATTACAACGAATACAATCAGTCCGTTTTAACGATTAATCCCGGGGGTAGCAGTCAGACTTTTGGGTATGATGGCCTGCGCCGGTTGCAGTTTATAAATTATCCCAATGGAAAAACAACTGCCTACGAATACAATGATGAAGGACAGTTAGCGGCGGTCATTGAAGCTGGTAATCGTAAAACGGTATTGCACTATGATGAAGATGAGAACCTGATCGGCCTGCAATGGCCAGATGGAGCTGCCACCAATTGGAAGTACGACGCACTTGGTAACTGTATTCAAGCTACCAATGCTGTGGGCCATGTGCGGCAATTTAAATATGATCAACTGAACCGCTTGTGCAATGTGTATCTGCCCGATGGCAATGCCATAAAACTGGCGTATAACGCGTATGAGGAAGTAGTTCATGCTACGGACAAACACGGTCATGTGCAATTTGAATATACCCCGTTGGGAAAACTCGCCAAACAAAAACAACAAAATACGGAGCTACGTTATTTATACGATACTGAACAACGGTTGAATGCCGTGGTAAACGAAGCAGGCCGGCACTATACATTTGATTACAATAAACGCGGGGAGATCATCAATGAAACCGGTTTTGGCGGATTGCAACGAAAATTTGAACGTGATGCTACCGGTAAGGTAGTGAAGGTAGTACGTGCGGGCGGTCGCTTTACCAATTATGAATACGATGCCAATGGTCGTGTTATACGCATAGCGCATGAAGATGGGAGCTGGGAATTATTCACGTATGACCGGAATGGCAACCTGAAGGAGGCCATTAATGAGCATAGTCATGTTCAATTTACCCGCAATAAAATGGGGCAGATAGAAACGGAAGCGCAGAGTGAATACCTGGTGCACAGCCAATACAGCAAAACGGGCGAACGCATGCAGGTAACCAGCAACCTGGGCGCCAATATACAATTACAGCGTAACAAGACTGGAGAGGTAACCCATCTGCAGGCAAAGCAACATGAGCTGTTATGGGAGGCCCATATGAAATACAACCAGGCTGGCCAGGAATTGGAGCGAATATTACCTGGCAATATTACCAGCGAATGGCAATATGATGGGGCCGGCCGCCCCGGTGAACATAGAATAACAAAGCTGGGTGTAATACAAAGCTGGAAGAAATATACCTGGGATGCCAACGACCGGTTGACGAATATTTTTGACGCTATTGCCCAGGGGAATACCCATTTCAAGCATGATACGCTGGGCAACCTGGTATTTGCACAATATGCCGATAACCGTATTGTGCATCGGGCTACAGATGCTACCGGTAATGTTTATGAAACCACTGCAAAAACAGATCGCACCTATAATAGTGCCGGCGCCTTGCTGGAAAGTTCTACATACATTTTTAAATACGATGAGGAAGGCAACCTGATAAGTAAAACCGAAAAAGGTACCTTTAAAAAAACAACCTACGCGTGGTATGCCAATGGTCAGTTACAAAAGGTAATCCGGCCCAATGGCAAGGAGGTAACATTTACCTATGATGCGTTAGGCCGCCGCATTTCAAAAACATTTGCAGGAACCATAACCCGTTGGGTATGGGATGGCAATACGCCTCTGCATGAATGGAGTTATTCCGAAAAAGAAAAGCCACAGGCGGCAGTGAACGAATGGGGTGAGATCAGTTATGATAAAGAAGAGCCCAACCCGGCCAACACATTGGCAGAAGTAAATGGCATAACCTGGGTGTATGAACCCGATAGTCACCGGCTGGCCGCCAGAATAGCGAATGGCGCTGCCTACAGCGTTATAAACGATCATTTGGGTACGCCGCAATGGATGTATGATTCCGAAGGAAAAAAAGTTTGGGAAGGTGTGCTGGATATTTACGGAAGAGTCAGAACTTTATGCGGTAGCGGCAGCGATATGCCGTTCAGGTACCAGGGGCAGTATGAGGATGTGGAAACCGGTTTATGTTATAACCGGTCCAGGTATTATGATCCTGAACAGGGGAACTATATAAGTCAGGATCCGATCGGATTGGCAGGGAGTAATCCTACCTTGTATGGGTATGTGAACGATCCTAATGTTTTGATAGACCCATTTGGTTTAAATGCAAGGCCTGAGACGGCTAAGGCATTTGAAGAAAGAATATCAAAAATGCCCCCGGGAGAAAGAGTCATTGCCGTAAATGGAAAGGTGGCTAAGGTCGCTGGGAAAAATGGTTGGGAAAAAGATTCAAGAATTACCCGGTTAAACGGTAGAGATGTTTATAAAGATGCTGGCGGTAATCTGTATGCAGCAGATACACAACATGGAAGAATTGAATATAATGATAAAAGAGGAAAACATTTGGGCGAGTATGATATTGATGGCGTTAAACAAAAGTCTGCTGACACTAAGGGTAGGCATGATTTAAAATGCGGTTAAAATATGAAAAGCATAAAGTTAGTCAATTCAAAAGAAGACCTGGTACGGGGTTCGATCTTAAGGTGCAAAGGAAAATATCCTTATGAAGATTATGTAGATTTCATGGTAATTGAACAGCAAGGGCCGTATGCTCTACTGGTAGTATCCGGTTATAAAGCGGGATTGACTTTTGTGCAATTGCCTGAGGAATCTATCCCAAAGAATAATGAAGGTTATGCAATAGATATTGAGTGGTTAAAATCAAACTGGAATATATGGGGATACATTGATTGTCCGGTTATTGATGTTCATATCATTTATAGAGAGGCTCCTAATAGTTTTGATGATGTTTAAAAATTTCAGAGGCGTGTGAAGTGCCGTTTCAAATGAAAAAAGTAATGATATGGAGTTTACAGGAGAATTATACGGCTTTTATTCAAATAGGGAAATAGCAGTTGTTTTTGACGAATTAAAAAAAATGGCAGAAAGG